>NZ_JBAHZZ010000048.1:0-24269 GCF_037132785.1 Flavicella sp.
TACAAGCATATTTTGATGAATTTTGTTTTAGAATTAATAGGTCACAATACAAAGAATCCATTTTTCATAAAACAATTCTTAGAATGGTACTACAAAAACCTAAATATCAAAAAAACACAAAACAGATACTAGGCGTATAACTCAGTTCTTAAATTTGAAAGTATGATTCTGCCTTGGTTAATAACTCTATAAAAATCATCATTTAATTTTCTTTATGTATCTTTAACCAATCTTAGGAAACAATGCAGCAGAAGTATCATAAATCACTACTTTTCTATAGGCTAAATTCATTAGCAAATATCATTATTTCTTTTAATTCTAATATTTACAATACCCTTTGCTTATTTCCTCTGCCAAACAGAAATACATGTTTGAAAACAAAAAACGCAAAAAATTAAAATAAAGTAGACAATGAATATCTTATTAAAATCTGCAAAAATTTTTGATAAAACAAGTAAGTATCACAAACAAACAAAAGATATTTTAATTGAAAATAATTCCTTTGCGAAAATTGCTGATTCTATTGAATGTCCTAACGACTGTGAAGAAATTTATTTAGAAAATTTACAAATCTCAAATGGCTGGTTTGATTCATCCGTTTCCTTTGGAGAGCCTGGTTATGAAGAACGAGAAAATATCTCTAACGGTTTAAATACAGCAGGAAAATCTGGATTTACCGATGTTGCAATTAACTCAAACACAAATCCATTCTTAGATACCAAAGCTTCGATTAGCTTTGTTAAAAATTTAAGTATAAATAAAGCCACAAACTTATTTCCAATAGCCAGTCTAACAAAAAACTCTGATGGAATTGAAATGGCAGAATTGTATGACATGCAATCTGCAGGTGCCATAGCATTTGGAGACTACAACAAACCTATTTGCAATGATAATCTTATGAAAATTGCGTTACAATATGCGCAAAACTTTGACGGACTCGTATTAAGCTTCCCTCTCAATAAATCTATCGGAGGAGAAGGAATTGCTCATGAAGGAGTTAATAGTACTTATTTAGGAATCAAGGGGATCCCTAGTTTAGCGGAAGAAATGCAAATTGCAAGAGACTTATTTCTATTGGAATACACAGGAGGAAAATTACATATCCCAACCATTAGCTCTGCCAAATCAGTTGATTTAATTAAAGAAGCAAAAAAGAAAAACTTAAATGTAACCTGTAGTGTCACAACACATCATTTAACTCTTACCGACAAAGAATTAATTAAGTTTAATGGAAATACAAAAGTGCTACCACCATTAAGAGCCGAAGAAGACAGACTTGCTTTGATTACAGGCGTTATGGATGGTACAATAGACTGTATTACTTCCGATCACAATCCAATAGATATCGAAAATAAAAAAGTAGAATTTAACAATGCCAAATATGGTACTATCGGCTTAGAAAATCTCTTTACTAGCCTTCAAACTGTTTTAGATACTGAAACTATTATTGAAGCACTGACCAGCAAACCCAAAGCAATATTTGGATTAAAACAATCCAGTATTGAAGAAGGTAAAACGGTAAGTATCTCTCTATTTACAGACTCAAATTCTGGTGTTTTTAAAGAAATAAACATTTTATCTACTTCCAAAAACTCTATATTCTTAAATAAAGAAATCAAAGGAAAAACTTACGGGATATTCTCTAACAATCAGCTGGTTTTAAACTAAGAATCACTAAAATATAATCATACATAAATGACAACTAATTTACATTTCGTAGAAAGAGCTCCTAAATTAATTTCCGACGTTCCTGCTCCTCTATTAATTTTAATCCATGGTTATGGCAGTAACGAAATGGATCTTTTTTCCTTTGCTGAAGAACTTCCTGATCGTTTACATATAATAAGTTTACGAGCTCCTTTAGTATTAGGATATAATAGTTTTTCCTGGTACAGTATTAATTTTGATGCCGATCAAAATAAATTTTCAGACCTAGAAGAAGCTAGAAAATCTTTAGATAGTATCTCTAACTTTATCAATGAATTTACAGCCAAACCTAATATAGACTCCAAAAAAGTTTTTGTCATAGGATTTAGCCAAGGGGCAATTTTAAGTTATGGACTCGCCCTGAACACTAATAAAATCCAATATGTAGTTGCTTTAAGTGGCTATTTAAACGAGGACTTATTTATTGAAAACTCAAAAAACACATTACCTGATTTTTTCTGTTCTCATGGAACTGTAGATCAAGTAATCCCTATAGAATGGGCCAGAAAAACTCCTGTTTTTTTAAATGCAAATGGAATTTCTAATGTTTTTAAAGAATATCCTGTTGGTCATGGTGTACACCCACAAAACTTCTATGATTTTAAAGTTTGGATAGAAGAAAGACTTTAATTTAATCCTCTGTAATCTCTAAACCATCATACGCTAAAAAAACATTTTCAGGCAATTGCTTTGATACTTCTTTATGAAATCCTAATCTATGACTAATATGAGTCAAATAAGCTCTTTTAGGTCTTAATTCTTTAATTAGACTAAGGGCTTCTTTTAAATTTAAATGGGTCGGGTGAGGTGCAATCCTCAAGGCGCTTATTACTAAAACACTCAGGTTTTTTAGTTTTTCTTTTTCAACAGCTTCAATGATTTTCACATCCGTCAAATAAGCTACTGTTCCTACACGATAGCCTAAAACATCTAGGTCTCCGTGTAATATGTTTATGGGAATAATTTCTTTTTCGTTTATATGAAACGGTTTGTCCAATAGTATATTTTCAACAATATGCGCCGCTCCTGGATATCTATTTTCCTTGGCAAAAATATAGTCATACCTTTTTTCTAAAGAATCCATCACTCTTTTTTGAGCATATATATTCAAAGAACCTTGTTTATAACAATAAGGTCTAATATCATCCAATCCCGCAATATGATCAGAATGTTCATGACTAAATAAAATAGCCTCTAAAGACTTCACTTTTGCACGTAACATTTGATATCGAAAATCAGGTCCACAATCAATTAACACGTTTTTATTATTCCACGTCAACAAAACAGAAGAACGTAAACGACTATCTTTCTTGCACTTAGATAAATTAACTTCCTCTTCAGAAAGTAACATAGGCACTCCTTGAGAAGTCCCTGTTCCAAGAAATGTAATTTTAACTTTTGGCATAAACATACTATTTTACTACAAATAACAAAAATAAGAATCAAATTATCAATAGTAGTACATTATTACTATATTTGTTACATATAAACAAACCTATTTTTCTAGATGGCTGTAACACTTAAAGGAGACCAAGAAATGAGCAATATCCCTACTATTAAGGGGAAGTCTTTAAGAATAAATTTAAATAAAAATATTTACGGTACTTTTTCTGAAATTGGAGCTGGACAAGAAACAGTTCGTAATTTTTTTAGAGCTGGAGGATCTTCAGGAACCATAGCCAAAGCGATGAGTGCCTATGACAAGGATTTTTCTGACGCCATTTATGGAATTGAAGATGATCGTAGATATGTTACAGAAACTAGGTTAAAAAGAATGCTTAATCACGAAATTCATTTAATCGAAGATCGCTTGAGTCGTGAAAAACATCCTAATAAATTTTTCTTTAGTTATGCGAACACCGTTACTACGATTGATTTCGCTAAAAAATTCAAAGGTCATGGCTGGGTAGGAATTCGTTTTCAATTAGATCCTTTAGAAGATTATAATGAAATCGTATTACATCTACGATTTAAAGAAACAGATATTACCTTACAGCAAGAAACTCTTGGGAAATTGGGTGTAAATCTTATTCATGGGGCGTTTTACATGAATGACAACCCTAAAGACCTGTTAATTTCTTTATACGATAACATTGATAAAGACCAATTAGAAATTGACATGATTAATTTCTCTGGCCCTCGATTTATGTATGTTGACAATCGTTTGATGAGTTTACAATTGGTTAAGAATGACATGACTAATGCCGTAATGTTTGACTCTAGCGGAGTAAACCTATTGCCAGCAAGCATATTATATAAAAAAAATATTCTTGCTTTACGTGGTAGCTTTAGACCTGTTACCAAGGTAAATATGGACATTTACGAAAATGCGAAAAAACTATTCTTTAAAGAGAATAAAGTTAAAGAAGAAAATACCCAAATTATTTTTGAAATTACCCTTTCAAATTTAAGGTCCGAAGGAAAAATTAATGAACGTGATTTTTTAGATAGAGCAGAATTACTTTGTTCTTTAGGACAAAATGTAATGATTTCTAATTTTCAAGAATATTACAAATTGGTTGAATATTTTAGCGAATTTACAAAATCTAGAATGGGACTTGCATTGGGAGTTGAAAGTTTAATCAATATTTTTGATGAAAAATACTATCGTGATTTAAGTGGAGGGATATTAGAGGCCATCGGTAAAATGTACTTTAAAGATTTAAAGATATACGCATATCCTTTAAAAGACAGAAATACAGGTAAAATTATAACTAGCGACAATTTGGTTGTTCATCCAAGAATGATAGAATTATATAAGTTTTTCAAAAACAATGGAAAATTAGTTGATATTAAAAATTATGACCCTGAAATTCTTACGGTCTTTTCAAAGATAATCCTTGATATGATTGCAAAATCTAAGCCAGGTTGGGAAGAAATGTTACCAGAAGGGATTTCTGAATTGATAAAACAAAATAGATTATTCGGATATTCTAGATTAAGACAGATAAAAAAATAATTTCGTAAACTTACATTAAGAACCTAATTAAAATTTAATAGTGCAAGACGAAAAAAAATTTATCCAAAGATTAACCAATCTCAAAACTAGGGACAAAGCGTTTCGTGAGCTTGTAAAAATGTACCAAGAAAGACTGTATTGGCATATTCGTAAAATTTTAATTTCACATGAAGATACAAATGATGTATTACAAAATACATTTATCAAGGTTTACAAAGCAATAGGGAATTTTAAAGGGGAATCTAAATTGTTTTCTTGGATGTATAGAATTGCAACAAATGAATCAATCACATTTGTAACCAAGCGAGCAAAGGAGAAAAATGTTTCAATTGACGACTATCATATCACCTCCATTTATTCTTTACAAGATGATATTTTATTTGATGGAAAGGCTATTCAAATAATCCTTCAAAAGGCAATTCAAGAATTGCCACAAAAACAGAGAATCGTTTTTAATATGAAGTACTTTGACAATTTAAAATACGAAGAAATATCAGAGATTTTGGATACTTCTGTAGGAGCTTTAAAAGCCTCCTATTTTCATGCTGTAAAAAAAATAAAACAACATATTGAAAATCATTAAACCTTTTACAAAAAAGAGAGTCTTAAGTATATGGAGAGTGAAGGAATAAAAAATAGCGAAAAATTAAAAAAACTCGGCTTGAATAATCCAGGTTTTAAAACACCTGAAAATTATTTTGAGGAGTTTTCTGATGCTCTTTTTTCAAAAATGACAGAAGATGAACTCCCTAATAAAACAGGATTTAAAACACCTCCTAATTATTTTGAAAAATTTGAAGAGGAGCTTATTTCTAAACTTGAAAAAACAACACCTAAAAGAAAATCAAAAGTTAGACTATTATACACAGTAATAAGTGTAGCAGCAGCTTTGTTTATTTATTTTGGTATTAGCCAGTACAATCAACAAAAATTAGTGACTTTTGATAGTATTACAGTTACCGATATCCAAGCATATATTGAGGCTGGTAATATGTACGTAGACAGCTATACATTAGCTTCTATAGATGGAAACCTTGATGTGAATAGCTTTTTTGACGATGCTATATCTAACCAAGAAATAGATAATTATTTAAATACTTTAGATCCTGAATTTTTATTCATAGATAATTAACGTTATGAGAAAAAACATATTTATTATTTTTACTTTCCTATTGATTTGTGTTACTAACACTAACGGACAAAACAAGATGAATTTTGAAAAAATCAAAACCTTAAAGGTTAACTATATTTCCTCTGAATTAAACCTTAGTTCTGAAGTTGCTGAGAAATTTTGGCCTATATACAACCAATACGAAAAAACAAATCATTCTTTACGATCTACTAAAATTAAAAGTATCAAAGCTGAAATCGATAAAAAAGGCTCTATCGATAACTTATCTGATGAAAAATCACTGGAATTATCCAATAAGTTTCAAGAAGTAACAGCTAGTTATGTGAAAAACAGAGAAGATACCTTTAAAAAGTTAGAGAAAATATTAACTCCTCAACAACTTTTAAAATTAAATTTTGTAGAAATAGAATTTAATCATAAAGTGTTGAGGAAATATCGTAATAAAGATCCTAAATAAAATTAATTTATGTCAACTATTTCCCTCTTTGTAACAGGTGGTACACTCGACAAACAATACAACGAAATCTCTGGAGAGTTGAGCTACTCTAGTACATCTGTTTATGATATTATAAAAGACTCTAGAACCACATTAAACATCGAAATAAAAAAACTGATGCTAGTTGATAGTTTAGAAATGTCTCAAACTGAACGTAAACTCGTTGTAACTAATTGTATAGCTTCAAAAAATGATACAATAATAATTACTCATGGAACAGATACCATGATTGAAACAGCACGCGATATAGCATTTGAAAACATTCAAAAAACAATTATCTTAACAGGAGCCATGATTCCATATAAAGTTCAAAAATCTGATAGTGTTTTTAATCTAGCTACAGCTTTATCATTTGTACAAACATTGAAATTTGGTGTTTATATTGTAATGAATGGACATTATTTTCTTTGGAATGATGTAAGAAAAAACAAAAAATTAGGGGTCTTTGAAAATTTATAAAACCTATTCTTCACTTACTTTACATCAATTTTAACAAGTAAAAAAGACTTCTTAGGTCTTTTTGTCTATTTTTGCCAAAAACATTTTCAATTGAAAAACCCTATTTTCCTTCTGTTTTTACTGTCTAGTTTCTCATTTATATCAGCACAGCAAAAAAAAATTAAAATATTAAACGCCGAGCAGACTTATAAAAATCAAGCTAAATATCCTGGTGCCATCATCTTAAATGGGAATGTTAAGGTGAGCCATGATGGAGCAATCCTCGATTGCAACAAAGCACTTTTTTACAAAGACAAAAACATTTTACATGCCTATGGAAACGTTCTTGTAAATCAAGGAGATACTATTAGGCAAACCAGTGAGTACACAAACTACAATGGAAATACACAAAAAATAATTTCATGGGGAAATGTTATTATTAATGACCCAAGTATGCAACTTGAAACAGATACTTTACATTTTGATAGAATAACTCAAGAAATGACATATGATTGTTATGCAAAAATCATTGATGCTAATAATCAACTAACCAGTAAAAATGGACTCTATTCAACAACAGAAAAAAAATTCACTGCAACTACTGATGTGGTAGTTTTCAACCCAGAAAACAAATTAGAATCAAATCATCTAGATTATTATACTGAAACTGGAGAAGTGTATTTCTACGGACCTTCTACAATTACAACGCAAGAAAGTATTGCCACTGCAAACAAGGGGTTCTACGACAGCAAAATTGGAATATCAAGATTAATTAATGATGCTAAAATTTATTACGATAATAGAATCATAGAAGGAGATAGTATTTATAATGATAAAAATAGAGGTTTTGCATCTAGTACAGGAAATGTTGTAATGACAGACACAATTAACCAAACAATTGTTAAAGGAGGTTATGGCGAATTTTTTCGTGACCAAGATTCAATCTTTGTAATAAAAAAAGCATTGTTTATTTCAACTGCTGAAGTTGATTCACTATTTATTCATGGTGATACCTTATTGATTACCGGTCAACCAGATAAAAGAATTATTAGAGCATACCATAGGGTTAAATTCTTTAAAACTGATTTAAGAGGAAAGTGCGACTCTTTACACACTAATCAAAAAACAGGAATCACCAAAATGTTTAAACATCCCGTAATATGGTCGGGAAATAATCAAATTACTGGAGATAGTATCTATCTTACATCCGATTTAAAAACAAATAAATTAGACTCTCTATTTATCAAAAGAAATGCTTTTATCATTCAAAAAGACTCTGCTGGTTTTAGCCAAATTAAAGGAAAAAACATGTATGGTAAATTTGTCGATAATCAATTGACTTCTTTATTAACTAAAGGGAATGGAGAGGTGGTTAATTATGCTAGAGATGAGGAAAAAAAATTGGTCGCAATTTTAAATATGATCTGTAGTAATATTCTTTTTAACTTAATGGATAATAATATTCAAACCATTCATTTTTTAATGAAACCTGAAGGCAAGACCTACCCTCCCTCTAAATACCCAAATGAATTGCGTTTTTTAAAAGGTTTTATTTGGAGAGAAGAGGAAAAGCCTCTTGTAAAAGAAGATATTTTTAAGAATGAACCTGTGATTACCACCAATTTATATAAATAAAAACTTACTCCTGTCTTTTATGACTAAAGATTTTTTTAAATATCAGGCTCAAACGACGCCTCATCCATTGGCTATTGAAATAGCTAATGCGAATGGAAGTTATGTATACGATACCTCAGGAAAAACATATTTAGATTTTATAGCAGGTGTTTCTGCAAATAGCCTAGGACACAATCATCCAGTAGTAAGCAAAGCTATAAAAGATCAAGTTGATGACTATACCCACGTCATGGTTTATGGTGAATTTATTCAGAAACCTCCTTTAGAACTTTGTAAATTGCTAGTCAAAAATTTACCTAAATCTTTAAACTCCGTTTACCTTACTAATTCTGGTACAGAAGCAACTGAAGGAGCTATGAAACTTGCGAAACGAATTACTGGCAGAAGAGGGTTTATTTCTTGTAAAAAAGCCTATCACGGCAATACACAAGGAGCTATGAGTTTATGCGGTTCAGAAGAACAAAATAGTGCATTTAGACCTCTAATACCTGGAATACAGTTTATTGAATTCAATAAACTAGAAGACTTGAGTAAAATAACAAAAGAAACCGCTGGTGTTATTATGGAAACCATTCAAGGTGGAGCTGGTTGTATACTGCCTATTAATGATTACCTTTTAAAAGTAAAACAACGCTGTAATGAAGTTGGAGCTTTGTTTATTTTGGATGAAATTCAATCAGGAATTGGAAGAACAGGTAAACTATTCGGTTTTCAAAATTACAATGTAATACCAGATATTTTAATTACAGGAAAAGGTTTGGGTGGAGGAATGCCAATTGGAGCATTTATCTCTTCAAAAGAAAAAATGGATTTACTCCAAAATTACCCTAAACTCGGACATATTACAACTTTTGGTGGTCACCCAGTTATTGCGGCAGCTGCACTAGCAACCTTAACAGAGATTACTTCAAGTAATTTAATAAGGGAAACCATCCGTAAAGAAACATTAATTCGATCGCTATTAACACACTCTGCAATCAAAGAGATAAGAGGAAAAGGCTTGATGTTAGCTCTAATGATGGAGTCTTCCGAAATTGCTTCTACCCTAATTTTAAATTGCATGGAACAAGGCTTACTTCTCTTTTGGCTTTTGTATGAAGAACGTGCTGTTAGAATCACTCCTCCCTTAACTATTTCTGATTCTGAAATAAAAAAGGGTTGCCAAATCTTGTTACAAGAACTTAACAAACTTTAATTTTACGTAAAATTGAAAAGATTATTTTTCGCATCCATATATTAATCGTAATATTGCAATAAACAAATATTCATGGGAGTCACAAAACTAGAAAAATTTAGCGAAGAACAAAATAAGTTAGCGAAACTGGCAAAGGTTTTAGCACATCCAGCGAGAATAGCAATTTTGCAACATATCATAAAAGACAACAGTTGTATCTGTGGAGATCTAGTAAATGAAATTGGACTAGCACAAGCAACCATTTCTCAACATTTAAAGGAATTAAAAAATTCTGGAATTATCAAAGGAAATATTGAAGGTACTAGTGTGTGTTATTGTATTGACCAGGAAAACTGGGAGCATATAAAAAACACCTTTGCCTTATTCTTTAATAATTCTACAAATATTCAAACAAACTGTTGTTAATCACATAAAAAAAGAACAAATGAAACTATCAGAAATCAAATCAATACTTGTACAACTTGAACAAATCGAATTTGAATTACCAAACGGAACTTTAGTGCCAGAAAATTTTCATGTGACAGAAATAGGAAAAATCACCAAACATTTTATCGACTGTGGAGGAACCGTACGAAAAGAAGAAGTTGTAAACTTTCAACTATGGGATGCAGACGACTTTAATCATCGGTTGCATCCTGAAAAATTAATTTCAATTATTAAATTATCCGAAAAAACACTCAACATTGGAGATTTAGAAATTGAAGTTGAATACCAAGGACAAACAATAGAAAAATTTGGAATCGATTTTAAAGGATCTCGTTTTTTATTAACAAATATGTTTACCGACTGTTTGGCTAAAGATAAATGCGGAATTTCAGAAGAAAAGTCGAAAGTAAAAAACTCAGAAACAATTCAAAACAACAACTGCACACCAGGGTCTGGGTGTTGTTAATTTTTTAAATAATGACACATAACAAACAATTTTCAAAAATAGTAGAACAAATAGAAGTCTTAGATATTGCTACTATTTCTACAGAAAGAAAGAAAAAATTACAACCATTAATTGATTATATCCAAAGTAAAATAGTAGCAAACAACAGCGTTCGTTTAAATTTTATTTGTACTCACAACTCTAGAAGAAGTCACTTATCACAAGTTTGGGCACAAGCACTTGCTACTTATTTTAATATCCCCAACGTTTATTCGTACTCTGGAGGAACAGAAGCTACTGCCCTTTTTCCCGTAGCGGCTAAAACTCTAAGTGACCAAGGTTTTGAAATTACTTCTTTGTCAAATGAAGAAAACCCTATCTATGCAATTAAACATGCAAGTAATGAAGCTGCAATTATTGGTTTTTCTAAAATATTTGACGATAAATTTAATCCTCAATCTAATTTTGCTGCAATATTGACTTGTTCAAGTGCTGATTCTGCTTGTCCATTTATCGAAGGAGCAGAAAAAAGAATCTCTATTACTTTTGAAGATCCGAAAATTTTTGACAATACTCCGATACAAAAAGAAAAATACTTAGAAAGATCGGTTCAAATTGCTACAGAATTGTTTTATGTATTTAATCAAATCAATTTATAATCATGGCTAAAAACAAAAAATTAAATTTTTTAGATAGCAATTTAACCCTCTGGATTTTTGTTGCAATGCTATTAGGTGTAGGAATAGGAAATTTTATACCCTCAGTACCTGAAACCATCAACTCAATGAGTAATGGTACTACCAATATTCCTTTAGCCATAGGCTTGATCTTGATGATGTATCCCCCTTTAGCAAAAGTAAATTACGCCCTTTTACCAAAGGTATTTAAAAATGTAAAAATAATAACGGTTTCTATAATCTTAAACTGGATTATTGGTCCCATATTAATGTTTGTATTGGCAATAACATTTTTACATGATTACCCAGAATATATGGTTGGATTAATTCTAATTGGTTTGGCAAGATGTATTGCAATGGTTTTAGTTTGGAACGACTTAGCGGATGGAAGTACTGAATATGGTGCTGGTCTTGTGGCTATAAATAGTATTTTCCAAGTTTTTGCTTATAGTTTTTATGCTTGGTTATTTATCACCATACTTCCTCCCTACTTTGGTTTTGAAGGAGCAATTGTTGATATTTCCATAGAAACTATTGCCGTAAGTGTCGCTATCTATCTAGGACTCCCTTTTATTCTAGGGATTATTAGTAGATTAATTTTGGTGAAATTAAAAGGTGAAGACTGGTACACTAACAAATTTATTCCAACGATATCTCCTATAACGCTTATTGCCCTTTTGTTCACAATTATTATAATGTTTAGCTTAAAAGGTGAAATGATTGTAAACATTCCAATGGATGTTGTTCTAATAGCGACCCCTCTGTTAATCTATTTTGTCGTTATGTTTATCATCAGTTTTTTCATCACAAAAGCAATGGGTGCTACCTATAGTCAAACTGCCTCAGTAGCCTTTACCGCTTCTGGAAATAATTTTGAATTAGCCATTGCAGTTGCCATTGCAGTTTTCGGATTAAATTCTGGACAAGCTTTTGCTGGAGTAATTGGACCATTAGTTGAAGTTCCTGCTTTAATTTTACTTGTGCGTGTATCTTTTTGGCTTAGAAAAAGATACTTTATAACCTAAATCATATTTATTTAAAAATAAAATTATAAAAAGCAATCAGTGTCTATAATAAACCATATATTTGCGTTTTAAAATTATATATAATGAAAAACGGTACAGTAAAGTTTTTTAATGAATCAAAAGGATTTGGATTCATTACAGACACAGAATCAAACGAAGAATTCTTCGTACACATCTCAGGATTAATTGATGAGGTAAGAGAAGGAGACTCAGTAGAGTTTGAATTAAAAGAAGGAAGAAAAGGTATGAATGCAGTAGATGTTAAAGTAATTTAATTAGCTACTCAATATTTTTATTGATTTCAAAAAGCTTGTCATTATTGACAAGCTTTTTTTGTTCTTAATTTTGATAGTTTCTAAATAAATTGGATTGCAACAAATCCTAAAAACCAGTTGTGTTCATAATATTATCCGAAAATTAAATTTCAACTTATTTTGGATCCAAATTTATTATGAATTGATATATTTATTTTGATTTTTTTATAAAAATGACTTATACCATTTTAATATTCAAATGACGCATTAAATTCGTTTCTTTTTCATTCATGTTTCACACAAAAACAAAACCGTAACGGGGCTATGCTTCTGTTTCTATTACTTATCTGAATAAAAAACATTCTAAATTATTATTACGTCATTTAAAAATTAAATTGGTACTAAATAAATTAAAACATATAATAGCTATAAACCTAAAACACTTTTTCTATTTTTGACATATGCAAAGATTCATAAATAATTTACCCAAAGCAGAGTTACACTTACATATTGAAGGAACTTTTGATCCCGAATTAATGTTTGAAATAGCTAAAAGAAATCAAATAAAAATCCCTTTTTCATCTGTAGAAGAAATTAGATCAGCCTATGAGTTCAATTGCTTACAAGATTTTTTAAATATCTATTATCAAGGAGCAAAGGTGCTTATTCAAGAAAAAGATTTTTATGATCTTACATATAGCTATTTGGAAAAATGTGCGGCACAAAACGTAAGACATACTGAGATCATGTTTGATCCGCAAACACATACAGATCGTGGTATTTCTTTTAAAACAGTAATTACAGGTATTTCCAAAGCAATGGAAGCTGCAAAAGAAAATCTAAACATTTCCTCTTTGCTTATTATGAGTTATCTAAGACATTTGAGCGAAGAAAAAGCATTTAAAACACTTCAAGACTCTTTGCCTTTCAAAAATTTAATCACTGCTGTTGGATTAGATTCATCCGAAAAAGGAAATCCTCCCTCAAAGTTTAAAAAAGTTTTTGAAGCCTCTATAAAAGAAGGGTATATTCCCCTAGCCCACGCAGGAGAAGAAGGAAATTCTGATTATATTTGGGAAGCAATAGACATCCTTGGTATAAAAAGAATAGACCATGGGAACAACGCTCTACAAGACAAAAACCTAATCGCTGAAATTATCAAAAGGGATATTGCACTTACGGTTTGTCCATTATCCAATACAGCGCTACAAGTTGTAAATGACTTAAAAAACCATCCTTTAAAAAAAATGATGAATTTGGGTTTAAAAGTTACAATCAATTCTGATGATCCAGCTTTTTTTGGAGGACAAATCAATAAAAATTTTATCGAATTACAAAAAGCTTTAGACCTTACAAAAAAAGAAATTTATGAATTGAGTAAAAATTCATTTCAATATTCTTTATTGGATACAGAGACTAAATTCAAATTTTTACTTGAATTGGAAACTTATTATTCAGAACAAAACTTATAAGATGATATTAGACAAAATTTCAAATCAACACCTTTATACAAGTATTCATAAAAAGATCCCAATAGTTTTTAATTTTATAAAAAAAAATGACCTTGCTACTATTGATTTAGGAAAACACCTGATAGAGGGCGAAAATGTTTTTGTAGTGGTCATGGAGTATACAACTAAACCTCTACCTGAATGCAAATCAGAAACTCATAAAAAGTATATTGACATTCAGTATATGATCAAAGGAGAAGAAAATATTGGATTAAAAACCTTACACAATGAAAGTCCAACGACTGCCTATAATGAAGAAGGTGATTTTATGTTTTACTCATTAGAAAAACTACCTATGCTTCCATTAAAAGAAAATCATTTTTGCATCCTTTTCCCAGATGACATTCACCAAACAATGATACAAATAGACTCTCCTAAAACGTTAAGAAAAGCTGTATTTAAAATACTGAAATGACAGTACAATATATTCATCTAATTCTCACTAAAAACAAAAAATTCAAAACAAAATGGCTGTATTTAGTAGAAAATTGAACTCAGAATCAATGTATAAATAGTACTCCCCATAACATATTAAATATAGTTTATTGCCCTGAATAGACTACATAATTTCGTGGAGTCTCATATAGAGTTACTTCCAGTTTTAGTTTTTTTCCAATATCTTTTCTCAATATATTCCAAATTATCACAGCTATATTCTCAGCTGTGGGATTCAAATTTTTAAACTCTTCAACTTCGATATTTAAATTTTTATGATCTAATTTCTCTTCTATTTTTGTAGAAATCAATTTTCTTAAAATTTTCATATCCATTACAAAACCTGTCTCAGCGTCAATTTCTCCTTCAACAGCAACAATAAGTTCGTAATTGTGCCCATGATAATTAGGGTTACTACATTTCCCAAAGACCTCTTGATTCTTTCTATCATCCCAATCAGGATTAAACAGTCGATGAGCAGCATTAAAATGTGCTTTTCTGTGTACCTTAACTTTCATCTTAATTTTTATTCAACTTGTTTTTTTGTACATTATTCCACAACATGTTTCCTAATAAAATATAACCTATTAAAAAACAGATTAGGTAATTGACCCAAAAACCTTCGTCAATAAACATCTCCTTATTTATAAGGTTTTTATTTGAAAACAGCAACATACCCAAAACTCCAAATACACTAAAAACAAAAGCAACTAATAACTTAAAACCAATTTTTTTCATTTGATATAATCATAAAATTTATCAAAAATAATTTTAAACCAAGCCGTATATATTTCCGGTTGCTGCTGGATATCTTTTTTAATAGATAAGGGTGTCATCCATTTGTAATTTTCGACCTCTTCTTTATTAATCTTTGGATCATCATTATAGTCACCTAATAAAACATGATCCAATTCATGTTCCGTCAATCCATTATCAAAAGGAGCTTTATATATAAATGAAAACACCTCTTTTAACTCGGTTACAAATCCCATTTCTTCTTGTAAACGTCGTTTACCAGCATCCAAATTAGATTCGTCAACTTTTTGATGACTACAACAAGTATTTGCCCATAAAAGAGGAGAATGATACTTGTTTGCTGCTCTTTGCTGTAACATTATTTCTCCCTTATCATTCAGTACAAAAACAGAAAAAGCACGGTGTAAAATCGCTTTTTTATGTGCTTCCATTTTCCCCATTAGACCTATTTGTTGATCATTTTCATCAACTAATATCACTTGTTCTTCTGTCATTAATTCTAGCTCAATTAGAAAGAATTCCTTTCTAAGGTTATTTATTATCTGTAACCAATCGGAAACCTTCTCCGTGAATATTAATTATTTCAACAGATGAATCCTCTTTTAAATACTTTCTAAGTTTTGCGATATACACATCCATACTTCTAGAAGTGAAATAATTATCATCTCTCCAAATTTTTGTCAATGCCATTTCTCTAGGCATTAAATCATTTTTATAAAGTGCTAACATTTTCAGCAGCTTATTCTCTTTAGGAGAAAGTTTAATTGGGTCCTGACCGTTAAACGACAATTGTCTCAATTTTGAATTCAAGAAAAACGAACCGATTTCGAACTCAAACAAATCATCTTCAGCATTTTTATCTGTATCCTTACGCTGCAAAATTGCATTTATTTTATACAGTAAGACCTCTGAATCAAAAGGTTTATTTAAGTAATCGTCTGCCCCTACCTGATAACCACGTAAAATATCTTCTTTCATGGTTTTAGCAGTTAAAAAAATAATAGGAATTTCCTTATTCGTTTTACGAATATCTGTTGCCAAAGAGAAACCATCTTTCCTAGGCATCATTACATCCAAAATACAAAGATCATAATCATTGTTTTTAAATTCTATCAACCCTTCTAATCCATCTTTAGCAAGTGTAACATCATAGTTGCTAATGGATAAATAATCTTTTAATACGATACCAAAATTAGGATCGTCTTCTACTAATAAAATTTTCTTATTACTCATACTTGATTGTTTTAAGATACCAATGGAAGAATTACAGTAAAACAACTCCCTTTTCCTTTTTCGCTTTCTACGAAAACCTTCCCTTGATGATTATCTATTATTTCCTTTACATATGCCAATCCTAATCCATGACCTTTTACATCATGAACGTTACCAGCCTGTTCTCTATAAAATTTATCAAAAGCTTGTTTTTGAGCAGATTTACTCATTCCAATACCATTGTCTTTAATTTTAACTGTAAGATAGTTAACCGTATTTTCTATAAAAATATCTATTTTTGGTGGATTTTCAGAATATTTAATTGCATTTTCTATAATATTTACGAAAACATTGGTCAAATGAAATTCATTTCCTAATCCTTCTGACATAGTTTGCTTACAATGTAATTCTACCTCTCCATTTTTATCATCTAATAATAATACGGTATGTGATATAGAATCCTCCAAAATCTCAAAATAATCTACGGAAACCTTATCAATATCTATTTGTTTTTTTTCTAGCTTTGATATACGTAATACGTTTTCAACCTGTGCATGCATACGTTTGTTCTCCTCTTTAATCATCTTTACATATTTCATCACCTTTTCATTATCATCAATAATTAAAGGGTTTTTGATAGCATCTAAAGCTAAATTTATAGTTGCAATTGGAGTTTTAAACTCATGAGTCATATTATTAATAAAATCCGTTTTAATCAACGATATTTTTTTTTGTTTTGCCATTTGATACAACGAACTAGCAAAAGCCACCATGATAATTACTGTAAAGAAAATTGAAAACAGAAACATAAAACCAATATCAGAAAATATATAGTGCCTTTGTTTAGGGAAAACTACCTGCAAAGAATAGTTGTTTTTATGACGATCCTTTGTGAATAATCGTGCTGTAAAGGTGTTTTCTTCGGATACATTAAATTTATTTGTTTTGATGGTCGTCAATACTCCATTATCTAGCAGCCCAAATTCATATGCTAAATAAATATCAAAACTCGCCAATTCTTTGGAGAAAATTTGTTTTATAGATTTTTCGGACAATCTTGTTTCTATATTTTTGAATTTGTTATGATACGTGTCTTCTATATTTATTTTATCAATTTCCGATAAATTGTTAAAAAAGGTAAACCTCTCTACTTGATTGACTTTAGACAACTCAGTCTTGTCAGTAAAGTTTTTAACTTTATAAACTTCATTTTTACTAGAAACAGAAACACCTAAGATAGAGTCATTTTTAATAAAATCTTTTGGTCCTTTATAAAATGTTTCTTCATAAATACCACTCGAAGAAAAACGAAACGTTTCATTAGTAGATGTATTTACTTGTTCGTACACAAATTTTGTAAAATCGGCCTGTTTTGCAAACTTCTTATTTTGAAATAAATCCATAAACTGAACCGTAAAATCTAAAAAATCTTTTTTATAAAGTTGTTCATTTGTTTTTGCTAATGCATAATTAACAGCGTGAGAAAATTGTTTTTCACGAATTCCAATAGCATTTCCAATCCAAAAAACTTGAACGGTAATAATCCCTACAAGAGAAATACTCATCATAATAACAATAAGTATAAATATTTTCTTCTTCATGATTCAAAAATATGATTTTCTTAATACTGTAAGTTAATTTCAGTAAATTTTTATCTTAACTATAAGTCTAATTAACGAATTATTAAGATTTCTCTCCCTTACTCACTCCGTCATAGTCAATATCTACTCCAAAAATATTTTATGTAAGCGATGGACTTCCTCTTTTGTAGCACTCATTTCTGTATTTACAAGTACAAAATCAGCCTTTTTTATTTTATCTTTATCAGTTAATTGATTCTTAATTCTTGCCTTTATATCAGACAGACTAGATTGATCTCTTTTCAATAACCTTTGGATACGTAATTCTAAAGGAGCTGTAACTAATATAACTTTATCAAACTGTCTTTCAGTTTTATTTTCAAACAAAAGAGCACTTTCGTAAATTAAATAGGGTGTATTTTGTTTTTTGACAAATTGTATAAAATCTTTATGTACTACAGGATGAACTATGGCATTCAATTCTTTCAACTTAACTATATCTGCAAAAACGATTTCAGCAATATACTTTCTATCTAAAACACCTCCAACATAAGCCTCTTTCCCAAAAAGAAAAATAATTTTATTTATCACCTCTTCAGAAACATTCATGATTTTTTTTGCTTCTATATCCGAGATATACACGGGTATGTCAAATTCTTTGAAAAAACTCAATACTGTAGATTTCCCACTTCCAATTCCTCCAGTCAATCCAATTATTTTCATTTTTGTATTAAATATTCTATACGATTAGGAATTATTTTTATTGAGGAGACCAAAGAGGGTTTAATAACCAATTTTGGGATTAAAAAATTTGCATCCTCTATTTCAGATTTTTGATAAGTGCAAACCACCTTAAAATCATTAGCTGAAATTTTTTTGTAATTACTAATCCCTACTTGAAAAACAACTTTTACAGAGTTTGGATATGTAGTAATCATGGTCCCCTTAGGCAATCCAATAATATCAAAAGGAACGCTAAAACTATTTTCGGTAAATTTTTCTACCTCAGCCACCACCGTTATATTTTCTACATCAAAATTCAGTTTATCTACACCTTCTGGCTTAACTATTGGAATTTCTATAAGTACGTCTTCTAGAATATCTTCTAACATCAAAAAACTTGAAGCTATGGAGTTTATTTTATCTACCTGAGCTTCAGGCCCACTAATCTCAATAGAATCAGGAATTAGAAAAACTTTATTCGATAAATTATACCCCAACTTAAATCGAAAATCTAAATTTGGAATTACAGGCACCTTTTTATGTTTATTAAATCCTAATTCAAAAAACAGCGTGTCTTTCACAAACCGAATCAATTTCACACTATTATCAAGCTGATTTCGAATTTGATTTTCTTTTGATTTCAGCAACAGGTAATACTCATACTTGCCTTTTGAAACAACATTACGTAAACCAATGTTGATTTTTTTTGTTTTAAACTGCTCTGATAATAAATTAAACCCCGAAGCTTTTACATATATCTCTACTTTGTTCTCAGGAGAGTTTTGAAATAGCTTTAAACTAGGAAGGTCTTCATAATTCACATTATAAACCACAGTTGTTTCATATTCTTTAGACAGTTTGGTTAAAAACCAAAACAACGTAGAACACAGTAAAAACACTAAAAGTATATGCTTCTTCTTTTTTGATTTATTTTTAAAAAACAACTTAGATATTCCTTTTTTCATTTTGACAATCTGAATAATAAATAAAGATACAAAAAGAGGATCTTTTGGAGTTTACAACTACATCTTTTAAAAAAAATAATTTAGGATAAAAAAAAGTGAGCCTTAGCTCACTTTAAATTTTTATAGCATTGATTTATTTGCTTTCCTTTGCTGCATATTGTTTACTCATCTCCATTGACAAAGAAGATTTCTCAAATTTAATCTTACCTGCACCAGTTTCAATTACAACTGTAGCATCGTTTATTTCAACTATTTTCCCGTGAATCCCACTTGTAGTAACAACTTTAGAACCTTTTCCTATTTCTGCTTGAAATTTTCTTTCATTCTTTTGTTTTTTAATTTGTGGTCGAATCATAAATAAGTATAAAACGATAAACATTAATGCGAATGGCAATAAGCTCTTTATATCAAATTCTCCTGCTTGTAATGGTAACATATAAATTGATTTTTATTAATAAATTATTTTTTTCTATTTAATATTCACAAATCCTTTAATCTTAACAGTTTCTTTTCCTGTTTCGGTATTTGTAAGCAAAGTAATTGTTTTTGAAAAATTATTTCTTCTCCCTTTAGAATTAAATGACACGGTCATATAAGCAAATTTACCAGATTTTATTGCCTCTTTAGGCCAATCAGGGACAGTACAGCCACATGTTGCACTAGCTTTTTTTATAATTAGATCCGATTTTCCAACATTTAAAATCTTAAACCTAGTTTCAACAACTTCTCCTTCATCTATTACACCAAAATCAAAAGATTTTTTATCAAAAGAGATTTCAGGTAAATTTTCATACTTAACATCTCTTTCTTTTGCTTTTTCTATATTTTGATCTTTTACTTTAGATGCTGCACTTTCTTTACAAGAAAAACTTACGAAAGCAACTGTGATTAAAAAAAGAATTATTTTTTTCATTTGAAATATTATTTTTTTTGGTAAATGTAATAATTATTAAGTGATTTCAATAAGTCAAAAAATTATAATTTTTTATTAAATTCGACCCCTACCTATTTTATTAAGTCTACCTCCTGATTCATATTCTTTACATATTTTATCCAAAACCCCATTGATGAAAAATCCGCTTTTGGGAGTGGAATAATCCTTAGCAATTTCAATATATTCATTGATAGAAGCTTTGGTTGGAATCGATGGAAAATTTAAAAACTCACATATTCCCATTTTTATAATGATCATATCCAAATCTGCAATCCTATCCGTTTCCCAGTTAGGAGTTTTATTTTCAATATCTTTTTCAAATTTTGCCTGATTCAAAACCGTTTTCCTAAATAAATCTATGACGAATTTTTTATCTTCTTCATCTTTATAAATTCTACCTAAAACTAAAGATTTATTTTCTTTCAATTTTTGAATAGACTTAACAACCCAAGTATTTACAAAAGGGATATCATCGACCCAACTAATATTTAAATCCTCAAAATAATCTGCTAATTTTTCATTAGGTGCAATAAATTCAGAATATACGCCGACAATGAATTTCACATCTTCATTAAAAGATCTATTTTCATTCTCCATATATTTTTTATACAAAGTACTTTTAATAAGATGATCATAAATGGTTCGGATATACTTCTCTTCCAAATGCCAATTATCAAGATCGTGTTCTTCTTTATAGGTTTGAAAAGAAATACTATTCTCTAATAAAGCCAACACCTTATTCTCAATAAATTTTGTATTTGGATTTATATCCTCTTTTGTAGCAAAATATTTCTTTTTTGATATTTCAATCTGTTCCTCTGCTATGTTTTTTATCCTAGGCAAAGTGTCCATCATTAAAACATATAAATCATACATTTTTTCGATACTATTTTTCAAAAAGTTTTCTTCCTTAACTAAGTTATCACTATTTGAAGTCATTAATGCATAAACTGACTGCATTACTTTTACACGAATATGTCTTCTATTAATCATTTTAAAGAACTTAAGATTTATTTTCCAATGAAGCACAAAAGTACTACTTATTTTCGTTGTGGTTCAGAAAAAAAGATGCTTTTTTTTCATTAGAAAACACTTTTATATATTCTCTCATTTTCAATTAAACATGTATCTTGCAGTCTTAATATTTAATCCGATTCATTGCTTATAAATGAAAGCATTACAGCACATAAATAAATATTTTTTCAAATATAGATACCGACTAATCGCAGGAATTATTATCTCAATAGTATCGAGATACCTTGCCATAAAGGTTCCTGGAATCGTAAAAAACTCTATAAATATTGCTGAAAACTACAGAACAGGAATTATAACAAACATTGATCTCGTAAAAGAAGAATTATTTTATAATGTAGCATTTATTGTTGGAATTGCTTTTTTATCTGGATTTTTCACTTTTTTAATGCGTCAAACTATTATTGTCACCTCTCGATTGATAGAGTTTGATTTAAAAAATGAAATTTTTCAACAATACGAGCGTCTTTCAGTAAATTTTTATAAAAAAAATAGAACTGGAGATCTAATGAATAGAATTAGTGAAGATGTTGGAAAAGTCAGGATGTATGTTGGTCCAGCTGTCATGTACTCCATAAATATGTTAGTCCTTTTTAGTGTTGCCATCTATAAAATGATTCATATAGATGTCAAATTAACCTTATACACACTAATTCCATTTCCACTGCTCTCTGTATCTGTGTTTTTTCTAAGTAGAGTTATTCACAAACGAAGTACAGTCGTTCAAGAATACCTTTCAAAACTGACAACTTTTGGACAGGAGATTTTTTCAGGTATCAATGTTATAAAATCTTATAATACCGAACAAAATATGATAGATCGTTTTACCGAATTATCAAATGGTAGTAAGGAAAAAAATATCGATTTATACAAAGCACAAGCTCTGTTCTTTCCTTCAATGATTTTGTTAATCGGAATAAGTAATCTAATTGTATTATACGTTGGCGGAATGCAATACATCAACGGTGTTATAAGTATTGGAATAATTGCAGAATTTATTATGTATATAAATATGCTTACTTGGCCAGTTGCTATTATAGGTTGGGTAACCTCTACCATTCAACAAGCAGAAGCATCGCAAAAGAGAATTAATGAATTCTTAAAACAAACTCCCGAAATTCAAAGTGGTTCAGAAACCCCCTCAAAGTTTAATGGAGAAATTCTATTTGATAATGTCAGTTTAGTTTATGACGACACTAATATTACAGCACTAAAAAACATAAGTTTACATATAAAACCTGGTGAAACGGTTGCTATCTTAGGAAAAACAGGAAGCGGAAAAACCAGTATATTAAACTTAATCACACGAATGTATGATCCTAGCAACGGAACTATTACTATCGATAAAATAGACCTTAAAAAACAAGATCTGTACGAAATGAGAAAGCATATTGGAATTGTCCCTCAAGATCCTTTTTTGTTTTCAGATACGATTGCCAACAATATTCGATTTGGAAGTAAAAATGCAGATCAAAATAAAATTGAACAAGCAGCTAAACATGCTGTAATTCACAATAATATTATTGGTTTTAAACAAAAATATGAAACTGTTTTGGGAGAACGAGGAATTACAATCTCTGGAGGTCAAAAACAAAGAATTTCAATTGCTAGAGCTTTGATTAAAGACCCTAATGTTTTATTATTTGACGATTGTCTTTCTTCAGTAGATACGGAAACGGAAGAATCTATCTTAAATAACTTAAAACAAATTTCTAAAAACAAAACAACATTAATTGTAAGTCATAGGGTTTCATCTGCAAAATACGCTGATCGAATTATCATCCTCGATAAAGGGGAAATAATCCAAAAAGGAACCCATTCTACCCTTATTAATCAAAAAGGTTACTACAAAGACTTATATAAACAACAACTTTTAGAAAAAGATTTTTAAAATAACACCTTCAAGTAAATTATTTTTTTAGTTTTGTATGCTAAGAAGTAATAAATTTTAATTCAAATAGTAAAAATACGCATGAAAGAAAACATTGAACAAGAAGAAATATTTTCGCAGATCTTAAGAGCAGGAAGAAGAACTTATTTTTTTGATGTAAGATCTACCAAAGCTGGAGATTATTACCTAACGGTTACTGAAAGTAAAAAATTCACCCATGATGATGGATCTTTTCACTATCAAAAACACAAAATTTATATTTATAAGGAAGATTTCAATGAATTTAACGAAATGCTTTCTGCAGCAACCAAATTTATTTTAAACGAAAAAGGTACAGAGGTTATTAGCGAACGTCATCAAAAAGATTTTAAGAGAGAAGAAGACGAACAAATAACGGTTGCTTCTACTGATTCTAATAGTTTTACAGATATAAACTTTGAAGATATCTAAGAATTATTTTAATGCTTAGATTAAAAACTCTTTAGAAATTTCTAAAGAGTTTCCTCCATTCAATAACTTAACGCAACAAATCTAAATTTATAGATTTGTAAAATGGTAGTAAAAAAACATAGACGACTTACTCGTAAAGAAAGAGTACAAATTGAGACTCTTTTAGATAAAAAAAAGAACAAAACATACATTGCTAAAACTCTAAATAGAGCGCGTTCAACAATTAGCAGAGAAGTTAATAAATGGGTTGAAAAAAAGACAGATAAATACGATGCAGACCTAGCACATTGGTGTGTGAAACAAGATTATTTAAACAAAAGAAACCTTGATAAAATAAGCACCTATTCTTTACTGAAGTTTTTTGTCTATAAAGGTCTTTTATCTAATTGGA
>NZ_JBAHZZ010000078.1:0-14598 GCF_037132785.1 Flavicella sp.
ACCATTTGTTTCCATGTTTCTGCCCCACAAATTACCGAAATTATACCAATAAGAAGGATGTCAACCAAATCATGTAACTTGTTTATATCGCTTCTAGGCTCTTCTACCTTACCAAAAATACTGACTAATTTACTTTTTGAATCCATAATTCTATTTACTTTATTATCAGTGTAATACATGAAAAAACAAACAAGATAAACAACTACAAGCCAATCGAATTAACTTGAAAAAAGTGTGAGTTTTCCCTGAGCTAATCTGTTGATTTAGGAGATCCATTATCAAAGTGTTTTTTATAAATCCACTCTCCCAAGAAACAAGTGACAATTAAAGAAAGTGCAACAATTACACTTGTTAAATTACCTTTTATCTGTTGTAATATCAACACTATCAAAGCTACGAAACACAAAATAAACCCCGTCATAGAGATCAATCTATTGCCGTCAATTTCTTTAGATAATTTAAAAGCAACATAATTTACAATTCCAAAGATCAGTAAAAAACCAACACTTCCAGCTGTAGAAATACTTTCTAATTCTAAGGTATTTGCAACAACTATTGTCACAATTGCTGTGATTAAAAGCCCTATAGGCTGATTCCAAACTTTTCCTGTTAACTGATGTGGCAACTCGTCATCTTCTGCTATTTCAAAACTTACTCTACTTCCCCCATATAACGAGGCATTGATTGCTGAAAAAGTTGAAATCAAAGCTGCAATGGTTATAATTGTGAAACCAACCTGACCCAACATGGGTTTTGCGGCTTCTGCCAGTACATAATCTTCAGCATTTGCAATTTCATCAAACGGCAAAGAGCCAACAGTTACAATTGCAATTATGATGTATAAAAAAATTACAAATACGACCGAATATTGATAGGCTTTTGGGATGTTTTTTTTAGGGTTTTCAATATCAGGAGCTGCATTTGCAATCAATTCAAACCCTTCATATGCCACAAAAATCACCATTCCACCCGCTAAAATATGTACAGAACTGACCCAGTTTTCAACACCAAGCTGAGATAAATTAGGATTTCCTATTAAACCATAACCTCCAATTAGAATAAATGAAATTAATATGATTAATTTAATAACCACGGCATACGTTTCTATTTTTCCAACGACTGCAATGCTATAATAATTTATCCCAGTAGCTAACAAAATAATGGCTGTTGCATATATATGTGAATCTATTACGGTACTCTCTGTTAACTTTAATAAATTAGGCGCATACGACCCAAAAGCTGAAGCATACAATGCCAACATGATGATATAACTTACCCAAAGCAAATTATTGATAGCGCCACTAAAAACAGACTGACCAAAGGCTTCGTTTATAAACCTTACAGTCCCTCCTTTATCAGGAAACTTCAGAGAAAGTTTAGAATAGGCATAAGAAGTAATCAGAGCTAACAAACCTGCTACTAGAAAAGAAATATACGTTGCGCCCTTTGCAATGGAAACTGCCAGACCTAACACTGCAAAAATCCCACCACCTACCATACCTCCGATACCAATGGAAATTGCAGCTTTTAAGCTAATTTTATCTTTCATAAATTCTATTAATTTGTTTATAAAATTCTTAGGCAATCAATCCTCCCTTTAGTTTTTTATTTCAAAAACTCAAAGGATGTTTTTATAGTTGTGTTTAGGTTTGTCAACTTCAAGTGAAGTCAAAAGAAAAGTTCTAATAATTATTACTGATTTCAATTCAAAAACAAATTTTAAATAACTATAATTATTTATCTAATCTTTATTGTCTTTCAGACTAATAATCTAATACTTAAGCCTAAACTTAATATAGGTAATTGCTTTTTTAACTTCTAAATACTGCTTTTCATAAAAAGTTTGTGTATTTAAAACGTCTTCCGGAGTATAAGCATTTGTATAGATATCATGATGTGCATACAATACTTCCTGACCTTGACCATGCAATAATCCCAAAGTATATCCATGCATAAACTCACTATCTGTTTTTAAATGCACAATACCTTCTTTATTAAGAATATGGTGGTATTTTTTTAAGAACTCTTCATTTGTTAAACGATGTTTTGTTCTTTTGTGCTTTATTTGAGGATCTGGGAAAGTAATCCAAATTTCACTCACTTCATTTTCATCAAAACAAAAATCTACCAACTCAATTTGAGTTCTAATAAAAGCCACATTAGGTAAATTTTCTTCTAATGCTGTTTTTGCACCTCTCCAAAACCTAGCGCCTTTGATATCGATTCCAATATAATTGACGTTTGGGTTTTTCTCTGCTAATGCTATTGTGTATTCTCCCTTGCCACAGCCCAATTCTAAAACAATTGGGTTACTGTTTTTAAAGAATTCATCCCATTTTCCTTTATATGGAAAACAGGTTGTTACTTCTTCACGAGTCGGTTGAATAACGTTAGAAAATGTTTCGTTTTCGTTAAAACGTTTTAACTTATTTTTACTTCCCAAAAGAAAAATCTATTTAGATAAATCTTCAGTACCTTCTTTCTTGAATCTTAGAGATTCTTTCATCCAATAAGCTAATAAGACAAAAAAGATTCCGATAAAAATAAAATTGATGATATTAGTTGTCCACCAATTATCCGAACTTCTTATCATATCAAAAGGTTTAAAAAGACCTTCTGTGAATAAATCTCCGATGATTCTAAATATATTGTTTGCTATCATAACTTAAATTATCTTTACGTTACAAAAATATAAAAACAAAACATGCTAGCCAATTTTTTTGATAAAACAAAACCAATTAATAATATTGTTCTTATTTTTATTTTTATTGTAATTTATTTCACCCATTTCGTATTGCAGCAAACTATTACAAACGCTGATGTTTTGTGGTTAAAAACGAGTGTCTATTTTTTTTTCAATCTGCTATTTCTGATTTTTTGCTCCTATTTTTTTATCAAAAACGGCATTTCTAATGAAAACTTACACAATACTTTTATTATAATATTGCTTTACTGCATCTTTCCATCAACATTTGAGTCGGAGAATTTGTTATTTGTGGCACTGTTTTTTTTGTTCATTTACAATAACTTGGCCCAATTAAAAGGGAAAGGAAACAAACAACTTACACTTTTTGATTCGGGAATTTACACGGGTATTTCTTTTTTACTCTTTGACTGGTCTATTTTGTTTTTAGCCTTTATTTATACGGGAGTCTTTTTAGCTCAAAAGGTGAGTTTTAAAAACCTGATCTCACCCATTATAGGATTTATAGCCCCAGTATTTCTATTCTTCACCTATTGCTTTTTAACCGATAATACGAGTCTATTTGTTGAAAAATTCGCTTTTAACTATTCTATGAATTTTCATTCATATCTTACTGCTCCAATTCAAATTTCACTTATATTTATTTCCATTGCTTTAACAGTTAGCATTGTTTTTGTTGTGCCAAAAGTGCTATCTATAAGTAATCCATATCGCTATCAATATGTTTTAGCTATTGCAATGTTATTTACTAGCTCTTTAGCAATCCTATTAGATACAACTAAAAATGGTAATGAGTTTTTATTACTCTTTGTGCCTGCATCAATTTTCATGGGTCGATTTTTAAAAACTATCACTAGCCGGATTCTCAAAGAAGTATTTTTAATTTCATTTGCTGTTTTTTCATTATTCATTTTGATAAAATATCCATAAAAAAAGCCTTTAAGAATTTTTTAAAGGCTTTTTTTATGGATTTATAGACCTTATAATTGAGTAGCTTTTAAACTTATATCTGCCTTTAAACTCATGACCATTGTATTGCCTTGAGTTATCATTTGCATTTTCATATCCATCACAATATTCGATACTAATATTTCTCCCGTTTTTCTATCCAAAATAATATTTCCAGCAATAACAGATTCCAATATTTTTACGGAATCAGTTTCCTCTTCTATCATATTACCTGTTACTGACAAAAGCAGTCTCTTTCTTTCTATTCCAGTTAAAGTATATGTATATTCGAAATCACCTATTTGCTTCATCTGTATAGACATCGTCCACTGATCTCCGACTTTAACCTTCTTCTCAGGGAATTGAATAAATTTATTAGATATTTGCTCTTCTAATTCCAGAGCTTTTGAAGCAGAAATTTTAGGAAAGAACTTTGCAATGTTTAATATTTCTGTGAATTCTCCTTTTGTATTGATACTCATAGTAAGAGGTTGTTCCAAGACGCCTTCAAAAATCTCTGTCATTTTCAACGCATAAGGATCTGTCTCATCTTTGTTATCAGAATTATAAGAACCATTCATCATGGGGTTCTTCATGTCCGACGTGATTTTATTAATAATCACATCAATTTCATTGATCTTTTTCTTTCTTTCTTTTGTTTTATACAGCATCTCAATGCCCATATTCACTTTAGTTTGCATATTTTGTTCGCCTACTTTAATATTCATCTCCATAATGGCAGACATTTCGTTTTTTAAGGTAGATCCTATTTTAGGTTGATAACGAATCAAAACAGATTTTTGGGCGAAGGAAGCAACAGAAATAAACAGTGCTACACATAATATTTTATAATATTTCATAATTTAATTTTTTGTCAAATGTAATAAATTTTATAAAACCAAAAAAAGCCTTTAAAGACATTGACTATTTGCTCTTTTGTAACCATTCAGAGATGCTTACTTCTTTATTTATAATTCCTTTCAAGTCAGAAATAAGAACTCTCTTTTGCTTCATAGTATCTCTATAACGAATTGTCACTGATTGATCATTTAATGAATCGTGATCGACAGTAATACAAAATGGAGTACCTACTGCATCTTGTCTTCGATAACGCTTACCTACTGCATCTTTTTCGTCGTAGATTACATTAAATTCGAACCTTAAATCATTAAAGATTTCTTTTGCTATCTCAGGCAATCCATCTTTTTTTACCAATGGAAAAATTGCTGCTTTTGTCGGAGCCAAAACTGTCGGTAATTTTAATACTGTTCTTGTGGTTCCATTTTCTAAAGCTTCTTCTTTTAATGAATTTGAAAAAACGGACAAAAACAAACGATCCAACCCGACAGATGTTTCTATTACATATGGAACATAACTCTCTCCTAATTCTGGATCAAAATATTGTAACTTTTTACCTGAATGTTTTTCATGTGCTTTTAAATCAAAATCTGTTCTTGAATGAATTCCTTCCAACTCTTTAAATCCAAAGGGGAATCTAAACTCAATATCAGCTGCAGCATCTGCATAATGTGCTAATTTATCATGGTCATGGAAACGGTAATTGTCTTCACCTAAACCTAATGATAAATGCCAGTTCAAACGTATTTCTTTCCATTTTTCATACCACTCTTGTTGAGTTCCTGGACGTACAAAAAATTGCATTTCCATTTGTTCAAATTCACGCATTCTAAAAATAAACTGACGTGCGACAATTTCATTACGAAAAGCTTTTCCTGTTTGAGCAATTCCAAAAGGAATTTTCATTCTTCCCGTTTTTTGAACATTTAAAAAGTTTACAAAAATCCCTTGAGCTGTTTCTGGGCGTAAATATAAATCCATTGCTGAATCAGCAGAAGCTCCAAGTTTTGTTCCAAACATTAGGTTGAATTGTTTTACGTCAGTCCAATTTTTAGAACCAGACAAAGGACAGCCAATTTCTAACTCCTCAATCAAAGCTTTTACGTCCTCTAAATCTTCTTTTTCCAAGGACTGACCCATTCTTTTTAAAATAGCGTCCCCTTTTTGCTTCCAGCCTAAAACTCTAGTATTTGTAGCTAAAAACTCTTCCTTTTTAAAGGCTTCACCAAACCGTTTTTTTGCCTTAGCAACCTCCTTATCTATTTTTGCGTCTAATTTACCAACATAGTCTTCAATTAAAACATCTGCTCTGTAGCGTTTTTTAGAGTCTTTATTGTCAATCAATGGATCATTAAATGCATCTACATGTCCAGACGCTTTCCAAGTGGTTGGATGCATAAAAATTGCAGAATCTAATCCGACAATATTATCGTTCATTTGCACCATAGATTGCCACCAGTACTCTCTAATATTTTTCTTTAATTCAACACCGTTTTGAGCATAATCATATACTGCACTCAAGCCGTCATAAATTTCACTGGATTGAAAGACATATCCGTATTCTTTTGCATGTGAAACTACTTTTTTAAATTGATCTTCTTGCTTTGCCATGCAGCAAAAATAAGTATTTTCTTTATTTATATCTACTCAATATTCTTGTTTTTAATCCCTAGTACTTCAAACAAAAAAAAGAGCGAGGAAACCCTTGCTCTTTTTAAATGTTTTATTCAAAAAATTTATATTTTCAAATACCGTTATTTTAAGGTTATTGTTGTTTTTCCGACAGTATTACCATCTAAAATAATTGTAATCGAATAGGCTCCTTTTATATTTTCTTTTCTATTTACATCAGTAATTACAATTACTTCAGTATCAATGTTTTGATAATCAATGGTAGTCGTGTCAGAGTAATAAATTTCTTCCTCTCCATTTGTTATCTTTCCTTTAGAAGCAATAACAGTTCCTTCTACATCTTTAATAATAATGTAAGCTATTTTATCTCCACCAAGAGTCAAAGTGTTTTCATCAATTTTAAATGAGACTTTAAATACATCTGTATATCTTGCTCTAGATGTCTCTTTTAAAGCACCTGAAGATCTTTTCTTCATTGAAACAACAGTCAGCTGACCTACTTCCAATTCAGATGCTATAGCAACCTTCGCCACCAAAACCTCATTTATTGCCGATAACTCAATACCGGCTGCTTCTTGTGTTTCAATAATAGCTTTAGCAGCAATAACCTCTTCATTTAATTTTTCGTTTTGATAGGTCAATTCATCTACTTCACTAAGCAACTTTTTATTCTTTTCTTGCAAAGAATATACCTTGTTTCTATATGTCTTAATTGTAGAATAGCTAGCTCTTTTTTCTGCTTGTAAAGAGTCTCTATAAGTAATAACTCCTGCTCTTGCCGCAATTAACTTAGCATTCATTGTTGTGTTTTCTGCTATTTTAGCGTCGTACTTTACGACTAAGCCATCCAATTCAGCTTTGATATCTGCTTTATCTGCCTCTAACTCTGCCTGCAACGCTCTGTACTCAGAATTAGAATAAAATGTATATGCCAATGCCAATATTAATAGTATCCCTAATACTATTGTAATTAATTTATTTGATTGTTTGTTTTCCATGCTAATTTAATTAAAAATAGTAGTCAAACTTAACACTTAATTATTATATTTCCTCGTTTATTTGGGATTAAACACAGGTAAAACCATCCTTTTATAAGAAATACTTATTATCTTTAAGAAAAAAGGCAATGATTTTCTCTAAATTTAAAGATGTTTTACACCTTTTTTACCCTAATACATGTCTTGGTTGTAATAAACATTTAAGTTATTATAGTACACTACTGTGTGTACATTGTTTACACGACCTTCCCTATTCTTACTATTCGTGTTGGGAAAATAACCCTATCGAACAAATCTTCTTTGGGAAAATATCAATCCAATGCGCAACTTCGTTATTTCTCTTCCAAACAAATAGCAGCTTAAAAACTCTAATTCACGAACTAAAATATAAAAACAATCAACTTGTAGGTGAATTTCTTGGAGATTTACTCCTCTTAGATTTATCAAAAAGCGATCAATATAAACAATTAGATTGTGTTATTCCAGTTCCTCTACATCCTGAAAAATTTAAACAGCGTGGATACAATCAACTTTCAATATTAGGTCGTACTCTTTCAGAGGGTTTGTCAATTCCTTATATGAACAAACTACTTGTCAAAACAAATAGTTCAGACACACAAACAAAAATGAACAAATTAGATCGTTGGAAAAACGCACAAGAATCCTTTCATTTAACGGACAATAAAATCTTGGAAAATAAAAATATCCTTTTGATTGATGATGTAATTACAACAGGCGCAACAATTGAAGCTTGTGTAAAAGAACTTAGTAAAACGAAAAACATATCAATTTCCATTGCTGCAATTGCCCATACCATTAACTTTTAAGTTTTTACTTTCTAACTTTCCTAAATAAATTGTTACTTTGTAGCTTCAAATAAAATTTATTTTGACTGTGAAAAAACTATTTTCTTTTTGCCTTTTTTTTTTAATAGTTATTGTTTCTACAACCAATTGTGCTAAACAAGGAAGTCCTAGTGGAGGACCTAAAGACACCATTTCTCCTGTTATGGTTACTGCTACGCCTGAGTACGAGGCGATTAACTTTAAATCAAAAAAAATAAAACTACAATTCGACGAATATATTAAATTTGAGGACCTCAACAAACAACTTATCATTTCCCCTCCCTTAAAACACGCTTTAGACATCACGCCCGTAGGTACTGCAAGTAAAAGGGTCACCATTAAAATAAACGATACTTTAAAGGAAAACACTACTTATTCCATTAATTTTGGGAATAGTATAGTAGACAACAACGAAGGAAATCCATTAGGCAGTTTTAAATATGTTTTCTCTACAGGAAGCTATGTCGACTCTTTAGAACTTTTTGGTGTAGTAACAGATGCTTTCGAAAGAGAGTTTGAAACTAATATTTCGGTTCTTTTATACGAGGTGACAGAAAATTATACAGATTCCATTATTTATAATGAAAAGCCGAGTTATATGACCAATACACTTGATACTATTATATTTGACATTACGAATATTAAGAAGGGAACTTATCAATTAATTGCCTTAAAAGATTATAATACCAATTTCCAATACGATCCAAAAGAAGATAAAATTGCCTACGCAGAAAACTATATTAAGATTCCGACAGATTCTTTTTTCACCCTAAAACTATCCAAAGAGATTCTAAATTTCAAACTAAACAAACCTTTGGAAAACAGAGTTGGTAAAATTATTTTTGGCTACCAAGGTGATAAAGAAGGGGTAGATATTAAGTTAATATCGTCTATTCCAAAAGACTTTAAAAGCTTTTTAGTAAAAGAAAAAAACAAGGATACCTTAAATTTCTGGTACACACCATTTGAAACAGATTCACTTCAGTTTTTGGTTAAAAAAGACACTTTTGAAAAAATATACACAGTAATGCTTAGAACTAAAAAACAAGATTCCTTAGCTGTTTATGCACCTATCACCAATACAATACACCCGAAAGACACCTTTTGTTTAGAGTCTAATTTTCCATTTGAATCTGTAAATATAGAAAATATATTTATTACTGATCATGATACTTTGGCTGTCAAATTCAAACCTAGTTTTAACAAAGAAAAGTCTAAGTTATATATAGATTTTGAAAGAACGAGAAACGGTAGTTACCAAATTGATGTTTTGCCAAATGCCTTTAAAAGTTTTTACGGAAAAACAAATGACACCCTTCAATATGTTTTAAAAACACTAGACATAGAAGCATACGGAATCATTGAGCTAGATGTAATAAACCCAAATAACAAACCGCTTATTATAGAACTTCTAACAAGTAAAGACAACGACGTTGTGCTTAAAAGAACCACCTCAAAAAGCGAAAAATACGAATTTGTAGATTTAAAACCCGACACTTATTTGGTTAGAATTATCTTTGACGATAATAAAAATCAAAGATGGGATCCCGGTAATTTCTTGAAAAAGATACAACCTGAAAAAGTATTCTATTACAAAACAGAAATAAAGCTAAAAGCCAACTGGACGATTAGTGAAACTATCGATATTGAAAGTATTCCTTAAACTAACTTTCTCAAACCTAATATAACTCCTAAATGGATTCCTTCATGGAATAAGTTAAAGGTTGCTGCAGACTTAATATCTACTAATGTTACATTTACGCTTGTGGTGTATTCAGCAAAGTTTTCAAAACCCCTTTTCTTGTAATCTTCTTCAAACTTAAGAGCTAAAGAAATAAACAATTCTTTAATCTTATCGAATTCTTCTTTTGTTACATCTATATTAGGAGAGGTTCCTTTTCTGTATAAGTCAATCATTTCTTCAGAAACCAAACATGGCAAACCTGATAATTTATAACAAATTAATTGCTGTGTAACCACCAAATGCCCAATATTCCAAGCGATATTATTTTTAGCCCCTACTGGAATTTTATTTAATTGTTCTATTGATAATTCTTCGATAAGCGTTAACATAAAAACTCTTCCTTTACCCAAGCTGTCAAAAACATACTCCATAATACCTTGTTTTTTATTGAAATTTTTATAAAAATAACTGTTTTTAGTTTGAAAACGTATTATTTTTGAACGAATTAAAAGTTATAAAATAGAGCCTATCAAATGAATAAAATTTTTTACTTAAAAACCTGTGATACCTGTAAGAGAATTCTAAAAGAATTGAATTTAGACGGCGTAGAGCTACAAGAAATAAAATCACAAGAGATTTCTACTATTCAACTAGAAGAAATGCATATACTAAGTGGCAGCTATGAGGCTTTATTTAGCAAGAGAGCACAACTTTATAAATCGAGAGGTTTAAAAGAGATGAATCTTTATGAAGAAGATTATAAAAATTTGATTTTGGAAACCTATACTTTTCTTAAAAGACCTGTTGCCATTGTCGAGGGAAAGATATTTATTGGAAATAGCAAAAAAAATATTGAAGCTTTAAAAATTGCTCTGGGATAAAAAACGAGAATTTGACAGGCTTGGATACACTTAATCTTAGATCGTGGAAAAAAAGGGGGGGGGTATTGAAAAATAAAAAGAGAGATGTTAAACATCTCTCTTTTTATTTTATTTTTTTGCTCTTAACATCGGGTTAAGCTCATCGTCATTATACATTTTCATTTGTTTGTACACCTTCATATACTTATCTCCATTTTCAACATCTACAATCAAATCATCAATGGCAGTTGACAAATCTATACGCTGCTCTAATAAGATATTCAGTTTTAATTGACAAGCCGATTTGTGATCTAAAGTAGCCGTTACTCTTGTAGCTTCTTCACGCATATGATATATCTTTAAAGCCAGAATAGATAGTCTGTCTATTGCCCAAGCAGGACTTTCAGAATTTAGCTTAGCTGTTTTTTTTTCAACAATATTTTCATACTTTTTTAGAAAATAGCCATCAATATACTCAACCATATCAGTTCTGTCTTGATTGGAAGCATCAATTTTACGTTTTAATTCCAAAGCTTCAACAGGGTTGATATTTGGTAGTCTTATAATATCTTCAAAATGCCATTGTACAGTATCAATCCAACATTTCCTATATAATAAATGTTCAATCGTTGCCGAGTCATAAACATTCTCAAAAGGTTGATCTACTGAATCAACAATATGATACTTGTTAATTACACTGTCAAAAATTTTATTGTAATCCGATGCCTTCATCTATTCTTTTCTGTTTATTAATATTAAGTAAATTTACGTGTTATTAACGTAATAAATCGTTCTTCATACAATTCTTTTCCTTTCCAATCGTAATCCAATTTTACCATGTTTGACACAAACTGAATGGCTTCTTTTTCAGTTTTATACGAATTTAACTGAGATAAAACTCTGTTAAAGTCTTCTTGGCTTCCGTCAAATAAATGTTTTACAAACGCAATTCTATCATTCAATCCTATTTGTAAGTTGTTCCCTATAAAAACATCATTCAAAGATTTTCTGGGAGTCGCTATTCGTACTGCATTTTCAAAAATTTCAGAGGAAACATCTAAAGAAATCGTACCTTCCAATTCTTTCTCTAACGTGTTTTTTGTAACTGCTAATACAATTTTTTCTTCTTTTTTAATTGAAAATAAATCTTCTTCTTGAGTTTTAGTTTTTTCTTCTTTTACATCCAGCTCTTCTGGAATTGCCTCAACTTCCTTCTCCTCAATCACTATTGTTTCTTTTTCCGCTACTAGCTCTTGCTTCTCAAAGACTACCTCTTCTGTTTTTTCTTCTTTAATTATTTCAACGGCTACTTCTTTTATTTCCTCAGTAGATACTTCTTGTAACTCATTAGTTAAATTTTTACCTTCTATTATATTTCCAAATGTCTCAACCCTTTCTAAAATTTCATCTTTAGATACCGCTGGTGTTGCTTCAATCAATCGATCTACAAAAGCAAGTACCGAAAGTTTTTCATAAATCTCCCTGGCTTTTTCTTTTAAAACTAAAACATCATCTTTGTTTTTTAACTGCAAAATACTATGAGCTAAACTCACTAATTCCGATTCTATTTTTTTGTGCATAACTTGATACTTTTTGAATACCGATACTAATATTTTTTTGATAAATTTGTCATTAGCCGACTGAAACTTCAGTCGAAATGATTCAAGATTTTAAAATTACAAAATGTTTCTCGAAAACACGGTAAATCACACAGAACAATTTGGATGGATAGAAGTTATATGTGGCTCTATGTTTTCAGGTAAAACAGAAGAATTGATAAGAAGACTTCGCCGGGCAAAAACAGCAAAACAAAAGGTTGAAATTTTTAAACCGACGACAGATTCTCGTTACGATCCAGAGTTAGTTATATCTCATGATTCGAATAAAATTCGCTCCACTCCTGTACCTGCGGCATCTAATATCCCTTTGTTGGCAAATGATGTTGATGTTGTTGGAATTGACGAAGCTCAGTTTTTTGATGACGAGATTATTACCGTGTGTAATGATTTAGCAAACCGTGGAATTCGTGTTATTGTAGCGGGCTTAGATATGGACTTTGAAGGCAAGCCTTTTGGACCGATGCCTAATTAATGGCCACCGCAGAATATGTCACAAAGGTACACGCAGTATGTGCCAAAACTGGAAATCTGACACACTTTAGTCACAGAACTACAGATGATAAAAAATTAGTAGTTTTGGGGGAAATAGAAAAATACGAACCTTTAAGCAGAGCAGCGTATTACAAAGCTACTCTAAAAAACAAATAACAATTCAAGCTAAGCAACATGGGAAATTCACATGTGAGTGTTTTAGAACTCAACCAAAATGCTTTAGAGCATAATATCACTTATTTTAAAAACAAACTACAACCAAACATAAAATTAATGGCAGTAGTAAAGGCATATGCTTATGGTCATGATTCTGCGGTATTAAGTAAAATTCTAGAAAAAAACAAGGTAGATTATCTTGCCGTTGCTTATACCGAAGAGGGCGTGATCTTAAGAAAAGCTGGTGTCAACCTGCCTATTTTGGTTTTGCATGCCCAAATTCGAAGTTATGCCTCTTTGTTGGAATACAATTTAGAACCCAATATTTATTCTGAAAACACACTAGCTGCTTTTATTGATTTTGCTACAAAAAACAAATTATCATCTTATCCAATTCATCTAAAGTTTAATACGGGCTTGAATAGACTGGGATTTGCACAAAACGATACACATAAAATTATCAGCTACCTAAAACATAATGATTGCTTAAAAATACAATCTGTTTTTTCTCATTTGTCGGCAAGTGAAGATTTAAATGAGTCAGAATTCACCAAAAATCAAATCAGAAAATTCAATACGATTCGTAAAAACTTTTTAGATACTTTTGATTATAACATTGATTTTCATTTAAGCAACACCTCTGGAATTATCAATTACCCAGAGGCACATTATGATATGGTTCGTTTAGGAATTGGAATGTATGGCTTTGGAAATGATATAAAAGAAACAGTACAACTAAAAAATGTAGGCTCTTTAAAAACTATTATATCACAAATACATGTAGTAAATATTGGTGAGTCTTTAGGCTATAATAGAGCTTATTTTGCAAAAGAAAAAATAAAAACGGCAACACTTCCTATCGGTCATGCTGATGGTCTTTCTCGAGAACTTGGGAATAAAAAAGGATCTGTTAAAATCAAGAATATAAAATGCCCTATCCTTGGAAATGTTTGTATGGACATGATTATGGTTGATATTAGCAATGTAGACTGCAAGGAAGGAGATGAAGTAATTATTTTTGACAATCAAGAAATGGTCAATGAGTTGGCTAAAAATTCCAATACGATTTCCTATGAAATTATCACAGGAATTTCTCAGAGAATAACAAGGAAACTAATTTGATTTTATATAATTATTAAAAAACTCAAGCAGACCCCGTGTTTTAATTAACATATTTTTCAGACCTTGCTCTACGAGCAGTAGTCCTAAAATCTTGTTGTTAACTCGGCGTCAATATATGGTTGTATTTTGCGTCTTTAAATTTTGAAAAAATTGATACTAGATGTGATGCCAAACTAGCTGAAACTACCCTATGCACCTTGGACTCGCATGGCAGTTTGACGTTGTTAAACGAGAATTTGACATCGATATACCCTTAACAACAGCGGGGATACTACTTAAGACCGTTGCATAATGCTCTTTTCAGTTTTATATTTCAATTTTTACTTTTTTAATCTAAAATTTATGTTTTTTTTACATTAGTGTCCGACTAAAATACGATTTCTATTAAAAGGGGTGTTTAAGGTCAAAAAAACTGTTTATTTTTTGAATATCGTCAATAGCAAGGTGGCTAATGGAATAATTTAAGTTGAAGATCGGTTGGTTTTGAGGAGAGTTCTATCCATTGTTTATTTGGATTTTCAAGAAATTTAAAAAGATTAACTGAGTTATACGCCTAGTGTCTGTTTTATATTTTTTTGATATTTAGGTTTTTGTAGTACCATTCTAAGAATTGTTTTATGAAAAATGGATTCTTTGTATTGTGACCTATTAATTCTAAAACAAAATTCATCAAAATAAGC
>NZ_JBAHZZ010000115.1:0-55460 GCF_037132785.1 Flavicella sp.
ACAGATTGTTGGAGTCTTCAAAAAAGAAGGAAATCAAACTGTTTCTGTTGAACGAATTTATCAACACATTTGGGCTGATAAGAAGAATAGAGGGACTCTTCATATGCATCTTAGAAGGCAAGGTAGAAAATATAGAAAAAGAGGTGCTAGTAAGGATACTAGAGGTATAATAAAAAATAGAGTAAGTATAGAAAAACGACCTGATATTGTTGATAAGCGAGAGCGTTTTGGAGATTTAGAGGTTGACTTAATCATTGGAAAAAATCATAATCAAGCAATTTTAACTATAAATGTATAGAGCTTCAGGAGTATTTAAAATGAAAAAAGTAGTATCAAAAGAAGCAGCATTTATTACTACTGCAATAAATGACCTATTAGAAGACTGGATCCCTTATTTACACACCATTACAGCAGATAATGGAAAAGAATTTGCTGGACATCAAAAAGTAGCAGAAAACTTAAATGTTGATTACTTCTTTGCTCACCCATATCATTCTTGGGAGAGAGGATCTAATGAAAACCTAAACGGCCTGATTCGTCAATATTTCCCAAAAGGTTCTGATTTTAGAAGCATTACTGAACAAAGAATATATGAAATAGAAACAAAGATAAACAATAGACCAAGGAAGAGGTTTGGATACGAAACCCCTATATTTGTAATGAATAAATTATTGTTTAACGAAGAAGTTGCATTTATGAGTTGAATTCAGCTCTTTTTATATTGGAAAAAGCTGAGATCCTCCTTGTTTTGAGTATTTTTACCTAAAATACAAAATTATGTTTAGTAGTGGTCAATTGGTATTTGCAGGTTTCTTTGTTGTAGCCTTTATCTCCATGATGATTTGGAGTTATAGAAAAGATGTTCAACATCATAAAATACATTATAAAAATGTTGGTTATAAAGTTGGAATTGCTTGTGTTTTGATTGTTTTTGTGTTTATTATTCTACGAATTTTAATTCATTAGTCAAAGGATTCTGTTTGGTCTAATAATATATTGATTTAGATTAATTGAACCCTGCCTACTAAAAAAATATAGAAGATTTAAAGTTTGTATTTGTTTTTAAATATTCAAACTGATAAAGGCATAATTTGTACAATTTTTGAAAATAAGATTCTTCGTGGTACTAAAGTAAAATATAGCAAAAGCATCGCTAAACTCTTTTTAGTAGTTTGTTAATTAGAAATAGAATCATACTTATACGATTGTTTTTTAGTTATGTAGTGCTTTTGTTTATATTTACAATCGTTCTTAGTCTGTTTTTTTATATCTATTTAGAACGTTATTCAATTATTAAATTTTCAGAATGAGTGCACTCGAACAAATCAATGGATTAAAGTTAGAAATGTCTAAATCTGTTATTGGTCAGAAAAAACTAATAGACAGGTTGGTTTTGGTTTTATTATCAAACGGAAATATACTTCTTGAAAGTTTGCCAGGTTTGGCTAAGACAAGAACGATTAAATCATTAGCAAAAGAGTTGAATTGTGGTTTGAGTAGAATTCAATTTACGCCCGATTTATTGCCTTCAGATATAACAGGAACGGAAATTTATCAACCTGACTCAGAGGAAAAATTTATTTTTCAAAAAGGACCGATATTTAGCAATCTTATATTGGCTGATGAAATTAATAGAGCACCTGCAAAAGTGCAGTCTGCTTTGTTGGAAGCGATGGAAGAAGGACAAGTTTCTGTAGCGGGATCTACCTATAAAATGGAACCTTTGTTTATGGTAATGGCTACTCAGAATCCTGTGGAACAAGAAGGAACTTATCCTTTACCGGAAGCTCAGATGGATCGATTTTTAATGCATGTAACAATAGATTATCCCGATGACAATTCAGAATTGTTGATTATGAGATTGAATCGTAAGGAGCAGAGTGGTATAAAAGAGGAAGAAAAAAAAAAATTAGATCCAAAAGTTGTTTTTAAAGCTAGAGAAGAGATTGCCAATGTTTCTATATCCGAAAATATGGAACGTTATATTGTAGATCTAATTTCAGCAACTAGAACTCCCGAAAAATATACTAAAGATTTGGCAAAATGGATAGAATATGGAGCAAGTCCGAGAGGTACAATTGCAATAGATAGATCTGCAAGAACACATGCTTGGATGTCTGGTCAGAATTATGTGTCTGTAGATAATATTAGATCCGTAATGCACGATTGTTTACGACATAGAGTTAGTTTGAGTTATGAAGCAAATGCTGAGGGGGTTTCTGTTGAAACTGTTTTGAATGAAATTCTAAATCAAGTTGCGGTAATTGGATAATAGCTTATCATGAATAATGAACCATTTCCTAAGAATGTTTTTGTCTCTCTGAATGATTTGATCAAAATGGAGCGTGTATCCCAGAGCTTTAGCCTTTTGGCGAATAAGCAAAGAGTTAAAAGTATTTTGGGAGGAAAGCATGCTTCTAAATTAAGAGGAAGAGGGTTGGATTTTGAAGAAGTGAGAAATTATGTTCCTGGAGATGATGTACGGAATATTGACTGGAAGGTTACGGCTAGAACACAAAAAACACATTTAAGAATTTTCACTGAGGAAAAGGAAAAACCAGTCTTGATAATTGTCGATCAAACCAAATCAATGTTTTTTGGGAGTCAGCATAAAACCAAATCGGTTGTTGCAGCTGAACTCGCTGCAATTGTGGCTTTTAAAGTTGCTAAAGAAGGAGATAGAGTTGGTGGAATCGTTTTTGGAGATAACGGTGTAGATGCTGTGTTACCCAAAAGAAACAGGAAAAATATCCTGCTCTTTTTTGAGAAGTTAGTCAAAAGAAATAGAGAGCTGAAAGATTCGAATCCTGAAGGATTTGAATTGGGTATCAAACGAGTTTTCGAGAGGATAAGGAATATTATTACTCATGATTATTTGATCTTTATTATTGGAGATTTTCATCGGTATTCTGAAGAAGTAATCAAACATATCTCTTATATGTCAGTTCATAATGATGTGGTTTTGGCTAAGGTCTATGACTCATTAGAGCGTGAATTAATTCCTGTGAAGTATGTAGGTGGAGATGGAAAAAATCAATTGTTAATAAATGGTTTGGAGAAAAAAATAAAAAATAAATTTCAAAAAGGTTTTGATAATGATTATCTGAAGTTTGAAGCTGAAATGAAAAAACATCGAATCCCAATATTCAAAATAAATACAGTGGAAGATGTGAGTCATCAAATTAAAAATATCTTTAAAGGAAGTTAATATGTTTTTATGCTTATTTTATCAGATTCAATTTTTGTTCATGGTAGCTTTACAAAAAGAACAATTAACTGAGGATTTGGGACCTTTGATAGAGCCTGATGCAGTTCCTTTTTCTTTTGATGCGATAGGCTGGAAGTTTTGTGTGTCAATCATTTTAATTAGCATTTTAGTGTTATTAGTACTTCAGGTAGTAAAATATCGAAAGAACTCTTATCGAAGAGAGGTAATAAAAAAGTTAAATAATTTTGATAGGTTAGAGTCTTTTTTGAAAAATAACGAAGTTGTTAATTTTTCAAATTACCTATTAAAGCGTACTGCGATTCAGGTTTATGGAAGAGAGAAAGTGGCAAGTTTATATGGGTTAGAATGGTTGAATTTTTTAGATTCTAAGAGCAAATACACAACATTCTATACTTGTGTTTTAGTGTTTGATAAATCGTCTTATGGAACTGGAGAAATTGATAAGAAAGAACGTGCTAAAATTGTAGATTTAACTGTAAAATGGATAAATACTCATGCCTGAAAATTTTGAACTCATAAATAGTTGGGTGTTTTGGTTGGTTCCTTTACCTCTTTTGATTTTTTTAATGACTCCATCGCTAAAGATAAAAAGTGCATCATTATTAATACCAAATATTAAAAAGGCTTCAGAATACACAAATCAAAGACCTAGGCCTTCTTCTTTGGTGAAAAAGAAGTCAGTTTTAGAGGTGTTTGTTCTTATCCTAATTTGGTTGTTATTATTGACAAGTTTATCTTCACCACAATTGGAGGGAGAAGCTGAGTTAAAAGTGAAAAACTCCAGAAATTTTCTGATAGTCGCCGATTTGTCTTTTAGTATGGCACAAAAAGATTGGAAAATTGACGAAAAATCAGTTAGCCGTTGGCAAGCAGTAACTTCTGTGATGCACGAATTTATTGAAAAAAGAGAAGGAGATAGAATCGGATTAATCCTATTTGGATCAAGTGCTTATGTTCAAGTGCCTTTTACACCAGATTTATCAACGGTTGAGATTTTGTTAGACGAAGCGGCCGTTGGATTAGCGGGACAGACAACCTCTATTGGAAAGGCTATACTGAAGGGGGTTGATTTATTTGCAGAAGATACCATAAAAACAAAAGTTATGCTGTTGTTAACGGATGGAGTTGATGCCGGAATAGGGATATTACCATTGGATGCAGCGGAAATAGCCAAGAGAGATTCTATTCTAATATACACAATTGGTATTGGAGATCCGCATAGCGGAAACTCTGATTTGGATGAAAAGACATTGGAAGATATTTCTGAAATTACTGGATCCCAGTACTTTAGAGCTATTGATTCGGAAGAGCTGAATCAGGTATATAAAGAGTTGGACAAATTAGAACCTATAGAGTATGAAGAGATGAGTTATAGACCAAGAACACTTCTTTATAAATATCCATTGGTATTAGCGATGTTTATTTTTTTAAGCTATTCGCTATTGACAAGTATTGTCTTATTTTATCGAAAACAAATTAAAGATCGTCATGTTTGAAATAATACGTACAGAGTTGTTAGGTAATTTTCATTTTTTAAGACCAGAGTATTTATGGTTGTTAATTCCATTATTAGTAATTGTAGTTCTTTTTGTTTTTTCAAGACAAGAAGAAATATTATGGAAAAAAAATATTTCTGAACATTTACGACCTTTTATGATTCATAAAGGAAATCAATTGAAGGAAATTATATGGAAAGTAGTTTTATATAGTACAGTTATTGTTTCTGTTTTTGGATTAGCTGGTCCTGCATGGGAGAAGATCGAAATACCAGGGAAAACATTAGAAACACCAGTTGTTCTTATACTGGATTTATCTCAAAGTATGATGGCAACAGATATTCAGCCGACTCGATTAGAACGAGCAAAATTTAAAATACTTGATTTATTGAAAGTAAATCCAGGTGCTCGTGTAGCATTGGTTGGGTTTGCTGGAACCTCACATATAATATTGCCTTTAACAAACGATTATTCATTGATTGATGCTCATATAAATCAATTAAACCCCAGTGTGATGCCGTTTTATGGTAGTGATTTAGAAGCAGGACTAGAAAAAGCGATTGCCATAAGTTCTATTACAAATGCCCCAGCTACTTTTATTATATTTACAGATGATTTTGATGAGAATTCGTTTGAAATCATTAATAGAGTAAGTCAAGAATCAACAGCTAAATTTGAAATATTTCCTGTAAATACACGTACAGGATCAACTATTCCTTATGGTCGTTACAAAACAAAGATGAAGAATAAACAAGGGAAAGAGGTTTATTCGAAACTTAATTTTGGAGTTTTAGAAAAGTTGCACTCCTTAGAAAGAGTGAGGGTTAATTATTTAACTCTTGATAATAGTGATGTGGTAAGTGTTGCAAAATCGATTAAAAAGAATTTAAAATTTACTGATGAAGTAGAGAAAAAGGAAGATGATTGGCAAGATCAAGGGTTGTTTTTTGTAATACCGTTCGCATTATCTATTTTGTTTTATTTTAGAAAAGGAATGACTGTATATATTATTCTTTTTGGGATTCTGTTTGGTTCATGTTCTCAAAAGGACAGGTTTAAAGATTTATGGTTTACTAAAGATTTCCAAGGACAAAAAGAGTTTGATAAAAAGAAGTATGAAACGGCTGCGGTTTTATTTAAAGATCCTTTAAGAAAAGGAGTTAGTTTTTATAAAGCTGGTGTATATACTGAGGCGATTCGTTTTTTTTCAAAAGATACAACTGCTGAGGGAATGTATAATTTGGGATTGTCATATTATAAAAATGGTGATTACGTTGCTGCTGCCTTAGCTTTTGGAAAGACAATTGAGTTGGACCCTACAATGAAAATTGCGCAAGAAAATAAAATGATTGCTCAGCACATGTTAGAAGGAACAAGTGAAATGCCAGAGGATGCTACATTGGATAAAAACAATAAAGAAAAAGCACAAAATGAACAAAATAAGAGTCCAGAAGATTTAAGTGGCGGAGGCCAAGAGGCTACCGAAAAGGATATGCAGAAAAAAAGATTGGAAGAAATTACGAATACTGATATTCGAAAAGGAAAGGAGTTGGATGAATTGCCAGATGACTTTGAACTGGGGAAAGTTGGACAAGGTCCGAAAATATTGATGCAAAAAGAAGATGATGATCCGTCATTGTTTTTGAAAAGAAAATTTAGACATCAAGTGAAAGAGTATGGGGTCAAACCAAAACATAAAATGAACAAATGGTAACCCTTAGGAAAATATTTTTACTTTACCTTTTTTTGACTTATTCATTCTCGCTAATAGCTCAGAGACATATTCGGTCAGAAGTCCATTTTAATAAAGCTTCTGTTTATGTAGGGGAACCGATAGAAGTTAGTCTCTCTATATATTCATCTACTTGGTTTACAGAAGGAGTGAATCCGGGTAATATAAAAATTAATGGAGCTTATACTGTTTATTTTCGTTCTTTAAGTACTTCCAAAAAGTTTGATAATAGGTTGTATTCTGGTGTAACATTTTTTTTTAATGTATTTCCATATAATGAGGAGGATGTGGAGTTTCCTTCTTTAGAATTTATTGTTGAAACACCTAATGAAGGAGGATATGTAGGGATAAAGAGGAAAGTGAAAACTAGAGCTAAAACTATAGTTGTAAAGCCAATCCCTCCAGGTATAAATAAAGATTCCTGGATGGTTTCTTCTTCTGTACGTGTTTATGACTCTTGGAAAGGAGATCTATCGAAGGTAAAAGTTGGTGATGTTTTGGAACGAAATATAACTATAAAAGTTGGCGGGACTATTTCAGAGTTAATTACTGATATAGAATGGGATACGATTAATAATGTTAGTTTATACCCGAAACGGTCGTCTTTAAAAAACAATAAATCGAAAATGGCAATAAGTGCCGAAAGAGTTGACGGAACACGTTATTTGTTTGAAAAAGAAGGTGAAATTACAATTCCTGAAATCGTGATTACTTGGTGGAATCCTAGGTATAGTAAAATGTACAAAAGAGTTTTAAAGAAGAGAGTTATTAACGTAGAGACCAATCCAGATTTAGGGATGTTGGAAACCGTACGTAAAAATTTGGAAAATACAGTAGTTACTGAATTGGATAAAAAATTCAAGTTTGAGATTTTCGGAAGGTCGTTAAAGACGTTTTTATCATTTTTTATTGTGTGTCTGATAGGAGTTTTTTTAGTATTTAAGATAGGGAAATGGAGTTTTATAAAAGCTAGAATAAATAGAGAGCTGTATAGGAAGTCTGAAGCATATTTCTTTCAGCTGTTTGTGAAAGAAAGAGACATAAAATTAAAACAACAAAGATTATATAAGTGGATTGATCAATTAAACTTAGAAGAGCCAAGTCTTGCCTGTTTTATTGGTGAGTTTGGAACTGACCTGTTGGTGTTAAATTATAAAAAAAATCTTGTAAATTCTCGAAACACCAATTTTATTCATCAATTTAATAAAGAATGGAAATTATCAAGGGAAAATTTTTTAAAGACTGAAAAAAATTACAAGGATGAAAATAGTGACTGGGTAAATCCTTAGTTTTACAAATAAATTAGATGAGTTATTCATGAATTGTATTGGAGGAAAAAAGGGTGTATTTTTTAAATTCAAGTTTTTAATTGTTGTTTTAATTACTTTTATTAGTTCTTGTAATGAAAAAAAAACAGAATCGTATTCTAGGGTGAATCATGTACATGCAAAATCTAAATTTGTAGGATCTAAAACATGTAAGGAATGTCATCAAAAAGAAACTGTTAGTTGGATGGGGTCTCATCACGATATGGCAATGAAAGTTGCAGATTCAACCACAGTTTTAGGCGATTTTAATATGAGTGAGTTTGTTCATAAAAAGATGAAAACTTCTTTTTATATGAAAGGGAAGGATTATTACGTGACTACGACAAACAAAAAAGGAATTCCGGAAGAATACAAAATTGTCTATACTTTTGGAGTGGCTCCATTACAGCAATATATTGTTGCATTTCCAAATGGTGCTTTCCAGTGTTTATTAACAGCATGGGATTCTGTAGAAAATAAATGGTTTCATTTACAAGAAGATGTTAACTTAAAACATGATGAATGGTTGAACTGGACAGGAGCGTCGTCCAACTGGAATACGATGTGTGCAGATTGTCATTCTACAAATCTTAAAAAGAATTTTGACAGTAAAACAGGTCATTATAAAACCACGTTTAGTGAAATTAATGTGAGTTGTGAGGCTTGTCATGGTCCCGCTTCTACGCATGTTTCTTATTATAAAAATCCGTTAATAAATGAACAGGCTCCAGAAATGTATATGCAAACGAATATGGACACTAAAGAACTGGTTGATAAATGTGCTAGGTGTCATTCTAGACGTACGCAAATCACAGGTTATTTTGATTATAAAGGGACTTTTATGGATCATTATATTCCTCGTTTATTAGAGCCGCCAACTTATGAATTGGATGGACAAATTAAAGATGAAGTTTATGTATATGCTTCGTTTGTGCAAAGTAAAATGTATCATAATGGAGTTTCTTGTAAGGATTGTCATGATGTACACTCTTTAAAGTTGAAAAAACAAGGAAATGACTTGTGTATGAATTGTCATATACCTTCTTATGACACACCAGAACACCATCATCATAAACAAGGTTCTAAACAATCGATGTGTATCAATTGTCATATGGTTGGAAAGGTTTATATGGGGAATGATCATAGACGAGATCATAGTTTTAGAATTCCAAGACCTGATCAATCTGAGAAGTTCGGTACACCTAATGCTTGTATCTTTTGTCATAAGGATAAAACTAATAATTGGGCAGCAAAGGCCATTGTAAAGAATTATGGCACAAAAAGAGCAGATCATTTTTCTGATTATTTATTAGAAGGAAATGCAGGTAATAAAGGAGCATTGTTAAAACTAATATCTTCTGAAGGATATCCTGAAATTTCAAGAGCTACAGCGATGTCACATTTGATAACTCAAAGAGCAACGAGAGAAGAAGTTGCAAAAATTGCGGAAAAATTAAATAGCTCTTCAGCTTTGTTAAGAAGAGAAGCTGTGACTTCTATTGAAAAGATAAGAGATGTTTCTTATTTAAATCAAATCAAACCCTTGTTAAAGGATTCGGTTCGTTCTGTAAGAATTGCAGCGGTAAGTTATTTAGTAACTCTAAAAGTGAAAACAGAGAAAACTAAATTTTATAAAAAGGCAGAAAAGGAATATTTAGATTTTTTAGATATGAATTCTGATTTTGCAAGTGGTCAATTGAAAATTGCAGAGTATTTACAATCTAAAGGCGAGCTAGATTTGGCAATAAAAGCCTATGAAAAAGCTATAAAGATTGATTCTTATTATAACATTGCAAGAATGAATTTAGCTTTGTTATTTTACCAAAAAAATAAATGGGAAAAAAGTATTCAATTGTATAATAAAGTTATAGAATTAGAACCAGAATTTGGTTATTCGTATTATATGTTAGGGCTTTTGTATAGTGAATTAAATCAACCTAAGAAGGCAATTGACTATATGAAATTGGCAACAGAAAAAAATCAAACAAACTACAATGCCTTTTATAACTATGCACTTATGTTGCAGAAGTTGAATAAAATTAATAAATCCTTACAAGTTTTGGAAAAGGCGCTTTATTTATTTCCTAATAATGAAAAATTGTTATATGCTAAGCTTATTACAGAATTGAATAGTAATCTAATTGAAAAAGCTTTGAAAAGTTGTAAGCTTCTGATAGAGATTGATTCTGATAATACGAGGTATCATGAGATTTTGTCGGGATTGGAAAAAAATAATTTTAAAAAAGAGCATTGATTTTTTAAGAGGTAGTTTCTTTTCCTTTCTAAAATTTATTTTAGGAGTTAAAGGGATGCTTTTTTACCGTTTGGATTAGATGAAGGAAAATATTTCATCAAAATAAAATAAATTTAATTTGTGTATTTTTTGAATTATAATAAATAAACAATTACATTTGCCGCACAGTTTAAGATAATGAAAAATACATTTACATATAATAGTTTCTATTTCTTCTTTTATTTTTTTAAAAGAGAAGAGACTTTCTGTGTATTGTAAAAATAAGAATAAGTAATACAATATAGAAAGTCTCGAGAAATCGAGACTTTTTTGTGTTTATATATCTATTGAAAATATGAAAATAGCCATTCAAGGAATTAAAGGATCTTACCATCATATTGTTGCCGAACATTATTTTGGGAAAAACAATGAAATGGAAGAATGTATGACCTTTGCAGAAATGCCAGATAAAGTCTTATCTGAGTCTGTAGATATAGCAGTTATGGCGATAGAAAATTCTATTGCAGGTGCTATTTTACCAAATTACGTCTTGATAGATGAAGCGAATTTAAATGTTGTTGGAGAGTATTATTTACCAATACATCATAATTTAATGGCGTTGAAAGGACAGAAAATTTCTGATATAAAAGAAGTGTATTCTCATCCAATGGCATTGTTGCAGTGTCGAAAATTTTTCAGACAATATCCTCACATAAATCTAATTCAGGATAGGGATACAGCTGATGTAGCTAAAAGAATTACGGACAAGCAATTAAGAGGTGTTGCTGCTGTTGCAAGTAGTTTGGCTGCGGAAATTTATGGTTTGGAAATATTGGCGTCAGAAATTCAAACAATAAAAAATAACCAGACGAGGTTTGTAATAGTTGAGAAAAAAGGAAAAGATATCGTTGAGTTTCCAACAAAAGCCTCTATAAAATTCGTATTAAAAGATAAGAGTGGTTCGTTAGGAGAAGTATTGATAGAATTGGCAAATCATAAGGTTAATTTATCAAAAATTCAGTCTTTGCCAATTATCGATAAGCCATGGGAATATGCTTTTTTTGCCGATTTGGTTTTTATAGATTATATAGAATATAAAAATGCACTGAAAGATATTAGAACAAAAGTATCTAGTTGTAAAGTGCTAGGAGAATATAAAAAGAGTTAAAGTGATGATTTTAAAGGCAAATAGACTGAATGATGTTAAAGAATATTATTTTTCTAAAAAATTAAGAGAGGTAGGTAAATTAATGGCTGAAGGAAAGCCAATTATAAGTTTGGGAATTGGAAGTCCGGATCTAAGTCCTCCAGCAGAAGTACTGGATGCGTTGACGTCGTCGTTGAGTGATACCATGGCGCATGGATATAAAAGTTATCAAGGAATTCCTGAATTGAGAGCAGCGATGTCTGGTTTTTATAAGACATATTATGATGTGGAAGTAAATCCTGTAAATGAGATATTACCTCTTATGGGATCTAAGGAAGGAATAATGCATATTTCTATGGCTTTTTTAAATGAAGGGGATCAAGTTTTAATTCCAAATCCAGGATATCCTACCTATAGTTCGGTTACAAAATTAGTAGGAGCAGAAGTACTTCAGTATAATTTGACTGAAGAGAGTGGTTGGTTGCCGAATTATTCTGAGATAGAGCAAAATGATTTGTCTAAAGTTAAGATTATGTGGGTCAATTATCCTCATATGCCTACAGGAACTAAAGCGACAGATAAACTGTTTATTGAATTGATTGCATTTGCCAAAAAACACAATATATTAATTGTAAATGACAATCCTTATAGTTTTATTTTGAATGATAACCCTAAAAGTATTTTTCAATATAAAGGAGCAAAAGATGTTGCTTTAGAATTAAATTCCTTGAGTAAATCTTTTAATATGGCTGGTTGGCGAGTAGGTATGGTTTTAGGAGCAGATAAATATTTGACAGAATTGTTAAAAGTGAAAAGTAATATGGATTCTGGAATGTTTTATGGAGTTCAAAAAGGAGCAATCAAAGCCTTAGGTTTAACAGGAAATTGGTTTGAGACATTGAACAAAGCTTATGAGAAAAGAAGAACTTTGATTTGGAAGATCTTAATAGCTTTAAATTGTGAGTTTAATAAAGAAAGCGAAGGTTTGTTTGTTTGGGCAAAGTTGCCTAGTGGAATATCATCAGAACAAATGACAGATAAAATGTTATATGAAAAAGATGTTTTTTTAACTCCAGGAACTGTATTTGGTTCTAATGGAGAAGGTTATATAAGGTTGTCGTTATGTGTTCCAGAAGAGAAGTTGAAAGAAGTTTTACAAAGAGTTTCTATAGTTTAGGAATTTTTGAAAGAGATATAAAATGAAGAATAAAGTTGCCATTATAGGGTTAGGATTGATCGGTGGATCTTTGGCATTAGAGTTGAAAAAACATTTCGATTGGACTGTTTTTGGAATTGATTCAAGTGCTGAAAACGCGAAAAAAGCATTGATTTTGGGCGTTATTGACGAGGTTTCTGACTTTTCTATTATTGAAAGTGCTGATATTGTTGTCATTGCAGTGCCTGTTAATTATGGACCACAATTGGTTTTAAAAGTTTTAAATACAATTAAAAAAGATGCACTAGTGTTTGATGTAGGTTCTACTAAAGAATACATATGTAAAAAAGTTGTAAAGCATTCAAAAAGAGTTAATTTTGTCGCCGTTCATCCAATTGCCGGAACTGAGTTTTCTGGTCCTGAAGCAGCAATCTATAATTTGTTCGATGGAAAGGTAAATATCATTTGCGATAAAGAGTTGAGCAGTGAGAAGTCTATTGAAAAAACGATGACAATTTTTAATAGATTAAACATGAGAACTATTTTTATGAATAGTAGAGAACATGACAAGCATATCGCTTATGTTTCTCATCTGTCTCACATTAGTTCTTTTATGTTAGGGAAAACAGTTTTGGAAATTGAAAAAAACGAAAAAAATATTTTTGATATGGCGGGGAGTGGATTTGAATCTACCGTTCGTTTGGCAAAAAGTTCTCCTGAAATGTGGTCACCAATTTTTGTGGGTAACAAAACAAACATTTTAACATCTTTGGAAGGCTTTATTAAAAACCTTCAAGAATTTAAAGAAATGATCGAAAATGAAGATACAGAAGCATTGCGAAATTCAATGTCGGAAACGAATTATATAAAAGAAATATTAAACGGAATTAAAAAACAATAATATAAACAAAAAGCAGGAACGATAACAATCCCTTTTTGTTATCAAACTTAGAAACACTAGATTAAAATGGAAAACACGAAAGAATTCAGAACTTGGTTAGACGATATGCAATTAGACCATCCATTGGTGATTGCTGGACCTTGTAGTGCAGAAACAGAAGAGCAAGTATTAAAAATTGCTCATGAATTAAAAAACACAGATGCTACTGTTTTTAGAGCAGGTGTATGGAAGCCAAGAACAAGACCAGGAGGTTTTGAAGGAGTAGGTGCTGTTGCATTGCCTTGGTTACAAAGAGTAAGAAAAGAAACAGGAATGAAAATTGCTGTAGAGGTTGCAAATTTAGCTCATGTAAAATTAGCTTTAGAAGCAGATATCGATATTCTTTGGTTAGGAGCTAGAACAACAGTTAACCCTTTTGCTGTTCAAGAAATTGCTGATGCGTTAAACGGGACAGATAAAATTGTTTTGGTGAAAAATCCAATCAATCCAGATTTAGCTTTATGGTTAGGTGGTGTTGAGCGTTTACATACAGCGAACATTAAAAATTTAGGAGTGATTCACAGAGGGTTCTCTTCTTATAAAAAGACAAGTTATAGAAACGTACCTCAATGGCAATTACCTATTGAGTTAAAACAACGTTTTCCGGATTTACCAATAATCAATGATCCATCTCATATTTGTGGAAATAGAACAGGAATTGAAGGAATTTCTCAAATAGCCTTAGATTTAAATTTTGAAGGCTTGATGATTGAAACTCATGTAGATCCAGATAATGCATGGTCAGATGCTGCGCAACAAATTACTCCAGGTCGTTTGGTAGAAATCATGGATGATTTGAAAGTAAGAGAACCAAAAGCAGAAGGAGAAGCTTTAAATCAATTGACAGAATTAAGAGCTGAAATCGACGTAATTGACAATCATATTTTAGATACTTTAGCCGAGAGAATGAAAGTTGTTGAGAAAATAGGTGAAGTGAAAAAAGGAAAAAACATCTCTATTTTACAAGATGATAGATGGGCAACTATTTTAGAAACTGTTAAAAAAGAAGCTGTAGTTAGAGGTTTGAGTGATGCTTTTGTTGAATTTATTTTTAAAGCAATTCACCAAGAGTCTATAAATCACCAAGAAACAATTGTGACAGGTAAATAAATTCCTGTAGGATTGTCTTGAATCGTTATAAAATACCACAAGTTTCTCAATTTATTTGAGAGCTTTGTGGTATTTTTGCTTTTAGGTACCTTTCGTATCTAAGATAAAAAAGTATAACAGAGCTGGTAACAGTTTAAATTAGCTAATAATGTATGAATGGAGTTGTAGTAAAATCTACAGGTAGTTGGTATCATGTACGAACAAAATCGGGAAAATTACACAAATGTAGAATTCGAGGTAAATTTCGTATGGAGGGTATTAAAAGTACAAATCCTGTCTCTGTTGGAGATGTGGTAGATTTCGACTTGGAACCTAATAAGGAAACTGGGGTTATTATAAAAATTCATGAAAGATCAAATTATATAGTACGTAAATCAGTAAACCTTTCTAAGCGGACACATATCATTGCATCTAACATAGATATGGCATTTTTATTGGTGACTATTGATAACCCTCCTACAACAACAAGTTTTATTGATCGATTTTTAGTCTCTGCTCAAGCTTACCATATTCCAGTAACTATTTTATTTAATAAGGTTGATTCTTACGGTGAAGAATCGAAAGAATTAAAAGATGAACTTGAAGAAATTTACACATCTATTGGGTACGAGTGTATTGAGATTTCAGCCATAAAAGGTGTAAAAATAGATAAGGTTAAGCAATTGATGAAGGGGAAAGTTACCTTGTTTTCTGGGCATTCAGGTGTTGGAAAATCAACTTTAGTAAATGCCATTGAACCGAGTTTGAATTTAAAAACTTTAGAGTTATCTGAGCAGCACAATCAAGGACAACATACTACAACTTTTGCAGAAATGCATTCTTTAAGTTTTGGTGGGTATATAATAGATACACCTGGAATAAAAGGTTTTGGAATAGTTGATTTTGAAGAGGACGATATCTCAGGTTATTTTCCTGAATTTTTCAAACTTAAGGGAGAGTGTAAGTATCATAATTGTAAACATCTTGATGAACCTAAATGTGCTATCAAAGAAGGTTTAGAAGATGATAGGATCGCAGCTTCAAGATATTTTAGTTATGTTCAAATAATGCAAGGAGAAGAAGAACATTTTAGACAAGATATTTATACTCCTAAAAAATAATATGAAAGCTGTAATCCAAGTTGTAAAAGAGGCCTCTGTTACTATTGATAATAAAGTTTATTCTAAAATTAAAAAGGGCTTGTTAGTTTTGGTTGGTGTTGAAGATATGGATGTTGAAGAGGATATTAATTGGCTTTCCAATAAAGTGACCAATATGAGGATTTTTACCGATGATTTTGATATTATGAATTTATCTGTAAAAGATGTTGATGGTGAAATTCTTATCATTAGTCAGTTTACTCTTCAAGCGAGTACTAAAAAAGGGAATAGACCTTCTTATATAAATGCATCTAAACCAAAAATAGCGATTCCGAAATACGAACAGTTTGTTGCTCAGGTAGAAACAGATTTGGGTAAACAAATAGCTACGGGTGTTTTTGGAGCCGACATGACAGTAACTTTGATAAATGAAGGACCTACAACTATTGTTATTGATTCCAAAGCTAAAAATTAATATTTTATCGATTAAAAATTACAAATAATATACTATGTCTGATACCTCTGAATCGAAAAGTCAATTGAAAATTAATGAAGCGCTAGTTCCAGTTGTTGTATTAATGTCTTTACTTGCTTTTAATATATTCTTCGCAGATGGAGTTTTATTAGGAGATTATTCTAACCAATTTATATTATTAATAGCAGCGTTTGTTGGATTGTTAACAGGCTTTAAGAATAACATAAAAACAAGTGTGATAGTGCATGAAATCTATCAAAACTTAAAAAGTGTTTTAGTTCCGGTATTGATTCTTTTTCTTGTAGGAGCCCTTGCGGGAACTTGGCTAATAAGTGGTGTTATACCAGCTATGGTTTATTATGGACTTCAAGTACTGGATCCAGATATTTTCTTGCCAGCTGCGGTAATTATCTCTGCAATTATTTCTATAGCAACAGGTAGTTCTTGGACCACCTCTGCAACAGTAGGTATTGCTTTGGTGGGTGTTGGTACGGCTTTAGGTATTGCGCCAGGTATGGTAGCAGGAGCGGTTATTTCTGGCGCTTATTTTGGCGATAAAATGTCTCCTTTGAGTGATACTACAAATTTGGCCCCGGCTATGGCAGGAACGGATTTGTTTACACATATCAAATATATGTCTATTACAACCATTCCAACTTTAGTAATAACTTTAATTGTATTTACGCTTATCAGTATGAATCTGAATACGACAGGAAGTACAGACTTATCAGACATGCTTTTGGTTATTAAAAACACTTTTTATATTTCACCTTGGCTTTTTGCGGTTCCTATTACTGTTGTTGCTTTAATTTTATTAAAAGTGAAGCCCTTAATTTCATTGTTATCAGGGGTAGTTTTAGCAGCTGTTTTTGCTGTTGTTTTCCAAGGAGATATAACTTTAAGTCTTGCAGATTCAACTTTGGGAGGTATTGTAAAAGCAGTCTTGACAGATATTCAAATTATAACAGATAATGAAGCGTTAAATAAATTATTTTCTTCGGGAGGAATGAAGGGAATGATTTGGACAATTTTGTTAATTATAAGTGCTATGATTTTTGGAGGTATTATGGATGGAATTGGTGCGCTAGCTTTAGTTACGGTCTCTTTATTAAAGATGACTAGCTCTGTATTTGGATTGTTTGCAAGCACAGTAGTCAGTTGCTTAGGTTTAAATTTAATAGCATCAGATCAGTATTTGGCAATTGTAATTCCTGGAAAAATGTTCAAACAAGCCTATAAAGATAAAAATTTAGCTCCAGAAAATTTAAGTAGAACACTTGAAGATTCTGGAACTGTGACTTCTGTTTTAATTCCTTGGAATACTTGTGGAGCATATCAATCTTCAGTATTAGGTGTTTCTGTAGCAGATTATTTTGTCTTTGCAATATTTAATTATTTGAGTCCTATTACAACTTTGGTCTTTGCCGCTTTTAATATAAAAATAAGACAACTTTTAAACAAATAACCATAATTTGATCAATGAGAAATCAACTTACTGTATTTTTTTTATTTATAGTTTTATGCATTCATGCACAGAAATATTCAGTAGAAACATTTCCGAATAGGTTAAGAATGAGCTGGGAAACTGTTTCAATGACTGCTGAACCTGATCTTGGGTTTATTGGAATTGGATATGATTTGTTTCATTTGGTCAATAAAACTAACACCATTTATGTCGGTTTAAGTTCTTATTCTGCAATTACGGGTATCAGACCTGGTTTAATTACTTTAGGTATGTCTGCTGGTTGGTGTCCACAAATATCAAGAAAAGGTTTATTTCTTGATTTGGGAGCTTTTTTAGGAGGTGGAGGCGGAGGTGGTGCTGCTGATGGGGGAGGGCTAATTGTACGTCCTCATTTAGATTTAGAACAGAGGTTTGGGAATTTGGGAGTTCGATTTGGGGTTTCTAGAATTGATTTTCCTTCTGGAGAAATAACAGGAAATCAAATAAATGTAGGTTTGTCTTTTAGTGGAAATAATTATTTTAAAGTAGAAGATTCAGGATATAGATATTTCGATTCTAGTCGTTTAAACACGAATAAATTAAGAGTTGCTTTGGTAGGGACTCAGTACTATAATTTACTGGAAGGATCAGTGTCATCAAAACCAGATGTTGATAGAATAGGTCTTGTTGGAATACAAGTGGAAAGATCAATCAATCCTTATTTATATGGTCTAATAAAGTTAAGTGGAGCTATGTCAGGAGGAACGGATGGTTATATGTCAATCTTTTTTGGAGCAGGTGGTAGGTTACCCGTTGTTAAGAATCGAATAAATATAGAGTCAAGGTTACTATTTGGCCCTACTGGAGGTGGTGGAATTGAGTCTGGAGGAGGAGCGACAGTCCAAGCAGAAGCTGGACTTTCTTTAATGTTTGGTAATGGATATGATTTAAAACTTATGACAGGTAAAACGTTTTCACCTTGGGGGGATTTTGAAACAAACCATGTAGAAATAGGGCTTGGGAAGTCTTTTGATAGACTTTTTCCTGAAAAATCTACAATAGGTATTGACGAATTTGATGTTGATGGAAAAGATTTTACCATTAATAATATGGCATTTACTATTTATAATAGAATCTATTTACCTCCAGAAGCAACAACTAAAAATGGAACACCATATTTAAATAGCTTTAATTCTTTGGGATTTGAGTTTCAAAAATATATAGGAGAAAAATTCACGATCAATGGAGGAACTGTATGGGCTTATCAGGGAGACTATGGAGCTTATGCAGAAGGGTTGTTAGGAGTTACTTATTATCAACCTGTTTTTAGTAAAACTAAATTAGCGTTTAAAGGAATGTTTGGAGCAGCTGGAGGAGGGGATATTGATCTCGGTTCTGGATTGTTGTTTCAATACGCACTTGGTTTAGAAAGAAGCTTAAATGAACGATGGGATTTTGTTTTTTATGTTGGTCAAACACAACCTATTGAAGGTAATTTCAATCCTGTGAGTATTGATGTTGGTTTGAAATTTCATGTGAGTCAATTGTTGAAAAACTAGACCTCTGAAATTTATTTTGTTGTTAAGACCTCGTTAAAAAAGTTAACAGGAGTTAAAGTTAACTTCAGAACCTTTATGTTTTTTATCTTTGAGTAATAATTAAATATTCAAAAATGAAAAAAATAGCAAGTTTAGTGTTTGTTGCTTTTCTAGGAGGAGCAATTTCTTTGGTTGGATTTTCTTATATGATGAATAACCAACGCATTGATAATAATGAATCAATATCAGCTGTTTCTAATGGTTTTGTCTCGGTACCAGCACATTATTCAAGTTTGCCCAATATAGCCGGAGAAAAAACAGATTTTGTAGACGCAGCATCTATGAGTTTGGATGCCGTGGTTCATGTTAAAAACACCTCCATGAGCACTTATTATGATCCTTTTTCAGATTTCTTTTATGGAAGAAGAAATGGACAAACAAGACAAAGAGAGCAAGTAGGAACAGGTAGTGGTGTTTTGATTTCTCCAGATGGATATATTGTTACTAATAATCATGTAATTGACAATGCAAGTTCTATTGAAGTAACGTTAAATAATAGAAAAGTATATCAGGCAGAGTTGATAGGTACAGATCCTTCGAGTGATATTGCTTTGTTGAAAATTGAAGGAGAAGGTTTTGAATCCATACCATTTGCAAATTCAGACGCTATCGAAGTTGGGGAATGGGTATTGGCTATTGGAAATCCATATAATTTAACTTCTACAGTAACTGCTGGAATTATTAGTGCTAAAGGACGTGATTTGGGAGGGAATTCTAGTACGGAATCCTTTATTCAAACCGATGCAGCTGTCAACCCTGGAAATAGTGGAGGAGCTTTGGTCAATACTAGAGGAGAATTGATTGGTATCAATACGGCTATTTCTTCACAAACAGGTTCTTTTGTAGGTTATTCTTTTGCGGTGCCTTCTAATATTGCTAAAAAAGTAATAGAGGATATTATGGAGTTTGGTAATGTTCAAAAAGCACTAATTGGAATTCAGTATGATCCTCGAAAAGACGATTTAGAAGGGGTAATGATAACGTCTGTTACCAAAGGAGGTGGTGCTAAAAAAGCGGGGTTGTTAGAAGAAGATATAATTGTAAAAATTGAAAATGTGAAAATTAGAAAATTTTCGGATTTGAAAGGGCAATTGAGTGCTAAAAGACCAGGGGACAAAATTCAGGTAACTGTTTTAAGAGGTGAAACTTATATAACGAAAACGGTTGAGTTGACCGAGTACAAAACCCTTAAAATAAACGTATTAGGATTCTCTGTAGAGAAGCTAACGAAAGAAGAATTGAAAAAATACAAAATTAAATCAGGAGTAAAAATAGTAAACATCAAAAATTCTGAGTTACAAGAATTGGGCGTTTCTGAAGGAGATGTATTGGTTGAAATAAATAACGAAAAGGTGAGCTCTGTAGATCAGGTTGATAAATTGTTAAAGGAGAAGTCGTTAATGGGGTATTTTAAAATGGGAGTTTTAAATTCAAAGGGAGTAAAAGAAAATTATATATTTAAATAAGGTGAGTATTTTTAATAAGAGCCGATGTTGAAAAGTGTCGACTCTTTTTTTATAGCGTATTGTTTTAATAATCAATATAATATATCACAAAATTAGGTTAGACTTATGCCGTTTTAATATTTAAATGACGCATTAAATTCGTTTCTTTTTCATTTCACACAAAAACAAAACCGTAGCTGAGCTATTCTTCAATTTTTATTGCTTATCTGAATAAAAAAGATTCCAAATTATTATTACGTCATTTATAAATAAAACTGGTATTAGGAGGAAGATAAAAAGAAAGATCAACTGAAAATTGAAAAAGAAGGGAAAATGAAATAACAAAAAAGTGAGTTAAGTTTGATACACTTTTTTTTGATATTTATTTACTCAATAATTGAAATTGTTTTTTCATTTGTTAACTTTGTAGGTATCCAAATACTTATAAGTATAATGAATAATAAAATTGAATCACATATAAAAGATCTTCGTAAAGAATTAGAGAAACACAATTATAGTTATTATATAAAGGACGATGCAATGATATCAGATTATGAATTTGATGTACTGCTGAAGAAGTTATCTGATTTAGAAGGAAAGTATCCACAATATTTTGATGAAAATTCTCCAACTCAAAGAGTAGGGGGGACAGTAACAAAGAATTTTGAAACAGTGGTACACAAGAATCGAATGTATTCTTTAGATAATTCATATTCTTTAGATGATTTGTTGGATTGGGAAAAAAGGATAAAAAAAATAATTGAAGGACCTATTGAATATACCTGTGAGTTGAAATATGATGGAGCGTCAATCAATTTAACTTATGAAGCAGGGGAGTTAATAAAGGCCGTTACTCGTGGAGATGGATTTCAGGGGGATGATGTAACAATAAATATTAAAACCATTCGATCTCTACCGTTAAAATTGCGCAAACCATTTTTAGACTCTTTTGAAATAAGAGGAGAGATAATTCTTCCTTTGGAAGGATTTCATAAAATGAATGAGGTACGTATTTTGGTAGGAGAAGAGGTATATGCCAATCCTAGAAATACTGCCAGTGGAAGTTTAAAGTTACAAGATAGTACAGAGGTTGGAAAACGTCCTTTGGATTGTTTATTGTATCAGGTTGTTGTTGATAAATCAAAATTTACATCTCATTTTGACCTTCTTAGTGAGGCTAGAGATTGTGGATTTAAAGTGCCTACAGCTATTTTTGTAGCCAAGAATATTGATGAGGTTTTTGATTTTGTGAAAGAATGGGATACTAAAAGGATCGATCTGCCTTTTGAAACAGATGGAGTTGTGATTAAGGTAAATTCTTTAAGACAACAAGAAGAACTTGGTTACACCGCTAAAGCACCTCGTTGGGCAATCGCATACAAGTTTAAAACAGAGCAGCAAAGTACTGTTTTAAAAGAGATTACTTATCAAGTAGGCAGAACAGGAGCAATTACACCTGTGGCTAATTTGCAGGCGGTTCAACTTGGAGGAACAACGGTAAGAAGAGCATCATTACATAATGAAGATCAGATTGAAAAATTAGACATTCGTGTGGGGGATACCGTTTTTGTAGAAAAAGGAGGAGAGATTATTCCTAAAATAGTTGGGGTAGATTTGTTACAAAGACCTTTAAATTCCGTGGCGACAATATATGCAAAAAGATGTCCAGAGTGTAAAACAGAATTGCTTAGAAAAGAAGGTGATGCAAAACATTATTGCCCAAATGAATTTGGTTGCCCTACTCAAATTACTGGAAGAATTCAACATTTTATTAGTCGTAAGGCGATGGATATTGATGGTCTGGGAGGTGAAACTGTTGATTTATTAAGAAAAGAAGGGTTGATTCAAAGTTATGCGGATTTATATGATTTATCAGTTGATCAAATTTTACCTTTAGAACGAATGGCTGAAAAGTCAGCTCAGAACATAGTATCTGGAATCAAAAAATCGAAAGCAATACCGTTTGAAAAAGTTTTATTTGCTTTAGGTATTCGTTTTGTTGGAGAAACGGTAGCTAAAAAGTTAGCAAAATATTTTAAGAATATAGATTCTTTGATGAATGCTTCTTTTGAAGAATTGGTGTTGGTTGATGAGATTGGAGATAAAATAGCCAAAAGTATTGTTGCTTATTCTAATGATTATTTGAATATTGAATTGGTAAACAGGTTAAAGGTATATGGAGTTCAATTGGAGTTGTCTGCTGAAATTTTAGAAAACCAATCAGATAAATTAAAAGGGAAAATATTTGTTGTATCAGGGGTTTTTCATAAGATGTCGCGTAATGAATTGAAAAAATCAATAGAGGATAATGCAGGGAAAATTTCTAGTTCTATTTCAAAAAAGACTACGTTTATAATTGCTGGTGATAATATGGGACCTGCTAAATTGGAGAAAGCAAATATATTGGGTGTCTCTATAATATCAGAAGATGAGTTTATTGCGATCTTAAAGAATTAAAAAGTTGCTACAAATTGTAATCCCACCATTGAACTAGAAATTTGAGGAATCAATTGTTTTTTTACCTCAATTTTATTGCTTCTTTTTCTAATAGCTAATTTGTTTTTATCTTTTTCTATATGTTTTCTGCTATTGAGTACTACACTTCGTCCAATTATAGTACCAATTAATCCTCCAACCAACATGTCAGAAACCCAATGGTCATGATCTTCTAGATTAGCAAAAAAGACAAACGTGGCAAAAGAATATGGGATCCAGTAATTGTCATATTCCATCTGTATTACTTTAGCGACAGCATAATAAGCCGTTGCGTGTAATGAAGGCATGGCTGTTCCTCTATGATCAGAGCCTCCATAAATTGCTTTTGTGTTAAAAAAGTCCCAATTATCTCGTGTGTAAGGTGGATTTACAGCTTCGTTGTCTGCTAAGCTTCTATGAGGTCTATTTCTTCCAAATACTGCTTTTAAAGCTATATGTGATATAATAAAAGAATAGGCCATTGATTTGAAAGCATTCGCTGCCGCTCTTTGTCCTTTTTCGCTGTTAACAATTATGGATCCTGCATATAATCCAATTAGAGGGTAAGAGATATAGGCATCTTCTCCAGAAAGCCATGCCATATGGTTGTTTTTTCCTATGGTAATATCAGGTAAAGTATAATCTATAGCAGGTTCAATGGTTTCGTGTAAAAAGGTTGTTGTATACCCATCAACGGCAATCAAGCCAATAATACCAGCAGTGTAAATAGCTGTTGTTTTCCAGTCCTTAGAGATGTTTTGTCCCATCTGTCCAAAATCTCCTGGAATCGTAATAATGCTATTTTTTATGACACGCCCTGCAACTTTAAATCGATTTTTTTTTTTTGAACTCTTATGATTTAAGCTGTCTATTTGTGTAAACCCTGTAAGTGAGCACAGTAGTAACGCAAGAATAATTATCTTTTTCATGTAGTGATTTTTTTGTCTAAAATAGGCATAAAATAATGGTTGTAAAAGAGTGAATTTTCCCTGTGAATGGTTTAGTTGTTTGAAATTCATTCCAGATAAGCTTGGAGTTTGAGTGATGTCATACTTTTTCGTAAGAGGTTTGTATCTTGTATATTCATCCGTTATTACTTTTGCTATCTTTTAGAAATCTCAATTAAATATTTTGAGGAGAAACCAGGTATTGATAAAGATTAAACACTTTTAACTTGGGTATACCGTTTTAAGATTTAAATGACGTATTAAGTTTGTTTCTTATTCATATTTTACATAAAAACAAAACCGTAGCGGTGCTATGCTTCAGCTTTTATTGCTTATCTGAATAAAAAATATTTCAAATTATTTAGTGAGTTATTTAAAAATAAAATTGGTATTGGTCAATTCTATAGCATATACATTTTCTTCTTTTTTGTGTTCTTACTTCTACCATTATTATGTTTTATTTACCCTTAATTGTAAACTTGTCAACATGAATTTCCCCTTTAATTAGGATATTCATTGAGCCTGTCATAGATATTAATTTTTTTTATTAAATCTTACAGGTATTGTTTACATGGTAAATCAGTATCAAAATGCTCTATAAATTTAAGGGAATTCTCTCCTTTAAATATTCATAACAATATCTTTTTTAAAGATAATGAATTGTATCAAAGTGAATTCCTCTATTCTTTAATTAAATCTATATGTTTATCATGGTATCCAAGAAGGTAAAGAACACCATCCAATCCAATACTAGAAATAGAACTTTGTGCATTGTCTTTTACAGTTGGTTTTGCATGAAAAGCAATGCCTAACCCCGCCAAATTTAACATTGGCAAGTCATTGGCGCCATCACCAACGGCGATTGTTTGGCTAATATCGATTCCTTCTTTTTCTGCAATTTGCTTAAGGTATTCTGCTTTTTTATTTCCATCAACGATTTCACCTAAATAACCACCTGTTAAGAAACCGTTTTTAATTTCTAATTGATTTGCATAAACATAATCAATCCCTAATTCTTTTTGAAGGTAGTCACCGAAATAAGTAAATCCACCAGAAAGGATTGCTGTTTTAAAACCATAATTTTTTAAGGTTTTTATCAATCTATGTGCTCCTTTTGTAATGGGTAAATTTATTGCTACTTCTTTAAGGACGTCTTCACTAAGTCCTTCCAGTAATGCCATGCGTTTTTTAAAACTTTCGTTGAAATCTATTTCACCTTGCATTGCCATTTCTGTGATAGCTTTTACCTGTGCTCCTACACCGGCTAATTCTGCTAATTCGTCAATAACTTCAGTTTGGATCAAAGTTGAGTCCATGTCAAAACATACCAAACGCCTGTTTCTTCTGTAGATATTGTCTTCTTGAAATGCGATATCTACATTTAAATCTCTTGAGATTTGCATGAATTTTGCCGTTATATCTGCTTTGTTTTTAATTTCTCCTCTAATTGATAGTTGAATAGATGCTCTTGGGTATGGGTCTTTTTTTACCAAAGATATTCTACCTGTCAATCTTTTGATAGAATCAATATTTAAATTCAAATCTGAAACAACACTGGTTACTGCAGAAATCTGTTCAGCAGCTAATTTTTTCCCTAGAATAGTTACAATATATCGGTTTTTTCCTTGTGATGAAACCCATTTTTCATACTTTTCTAAAGTAATCGGACTAAATTTTGCTGTAATCCCAAGTTTATATGCTTTGAATAATAAATCTTTTAAAACAGGAGCAGAACTCGAATTAGCCTTTATTTCAAAAAGAATTCCTAAAGATAAAGTGTCGTGAATATTCGCTTGACCAATGTCGAGAATTTTCGCACCATACTCAGCAAGGACACCCGTTAAACTAGAGGTGAGACCTGGTTTATCTTGTCCTGATATATTTAATAAAATAATTTCTTTCTCCATGATGTTTTGAGTTTTCTTTTTGTTCTATCTCGAATATTAGAATAATGATTGGTCTGGTGTACTTCGTTGTTCGTATTTTAAGTCACTTAAAATAGATGCTTTTACACCAATGAAAAAATAATAAGAAGTAGTAGTACCAAAAGGCACCCAGTTGAAGTTAACCCTCCAGCTGTCCAGGTCTCTTGAAAATCGTAATTGCGTATAGGAAAAACCTTTGTTTACAAAATCATAACCAGAAGAAACACCAACTTTCCATTTAGGAGTTAGCTCTACGTCTCCTGAAAACATTAAACTACTATTGGTAATTTCGCTCTCTCGATTACTGTTTGAGTATGTTCCTGAGTAGGATAAACGCAAACTCCAGGGGATTTTATTTTGATAGAGCACTGTTTTTTCATCCTTTCTGGAGTTCTCATCTTCTTTAGAAGAATTCTCAGATTCATCATCTCTAAAGTTGTTCATGTTTTGACCAAACAAATCAGAATTCTGCTCATTTTGCATATCATCTTTTTTATCTTCTTTGTCTTCACTTTTGTCAAAGTCTTTATTTGATAATGAATAACTCAATGTAAGGTTGGCTCTTGTCAGACGAAATAAACTTCCATCATTGTGGATGTTAAAGGTGTTATACCTCTGTCCGTTTGAATTAATTGCATAGGGATCTAATGTTGCACCAGTATTGACACTCAATTTATTGTTGAAAATCTGTGTGCCGGCAGTTACATTTACAGTACTCCATTTTAAACTATCTGCGACAACATTGTAACTAGTAGAAAAGTTTAGGTTATTAAGAAGGGTGATCTTTTTGAATTCTTCATCTCCCGAAGGATCTTTGTTTCTTACTTTAGCTTCAAAGTTGTTGTTCAGTGAAAGACCAATAGATTGAGACAATCCTTGTGAAGGACTGCCATAGGCACCATAGTCAAAAGGAGAATATTCTTCTAGGTCTAAAGGATCACCACTTGCTTGAACTGTTTCGTAATAGTAACTAAAATCAGGTCTATAGTTGTATGAAATAGAAGGGCGCATCGTGTGTCGAATTGCGTCTAATCTTTTTCCTTTAAATTTAAACATACCATATATACTCGTAGATAAAGACGCACCTGCAGAATATTCTCTAAAAGAAACAAAACCATTAATCGTATCTGTAACTATTTCTTGATTTAGCTCATCGTAATTTTTATCTATGGATTTAAAATACCAAACTTCTTTATAAGTTACACTTGGAGATAAAGTTAAGTATTTTAATACTTTCATATTAGTACTCAGAGAAATGTTGTGTTGTACTCCGGTCTTCGCTTCATCAAACATTTTTGCCTTGAAAAAGTCTTCCTCCATTACTTCTATTTTGTTTTCTGCTTTTAACCCGTAATTAAATCCTATTTTTTGAAATGCATTATTTTGACTCCCCGATTTTGGAGCAAAAGGGTAAATTCTATCCATATTTAATATAAATGACGGAAGGGTCATGGAAATAATTTCAGTATTAGTGTTTTGAGAATGTGACGCTGATGTGGTAAAGCTAAAAGGTGTTCCAACCAATTTTCTGTAATAACTAATAGAAGAACTCAGTGTATTTGTAAGTGAATAAGGACTATTGTATTGATTTATTGATTGACTATAATAGTTGCTACTCCCTAAGTTTACAGAAGCCGATAGTTTAGAGTTAGGGTTGGATTTAGCATCTTGTGAATGTGACCAACGTATATTATAGTTTTTACTTTTACTATAATCATCAAAACCATCAATATTATAAATTAAACTTTCATAATTTATATTGAAATTCCCTGAGTATTTATATCTTCTTTTGTAAGAAGATTTTGTGCTTAAGCCCCAGCTTCCGTTAGAATAAAGATCAGCTAAAACGGTTAAGTCATAAAAGTCATTTCCTGCAAAATAATATCCTCCATTTTGCATAAAAAAACCTTGACTGGTAGATTGTCCATAGGTTGGAACTATAATTCCCGATGTTTTGGTCGATGTTAAAGGAAAATAAGCAAAAGGTAAAAATATAGGCGTGGGAACATCTGCGACCACTAGATGAGTCAAGCCAACAATGATTTTCTTGCCAGGGACTATTTTGGCTTTTTTTGTCTGTAAATAGTAATCTGGGTTTTCTTTATCTGAAGTTGTAAATCGTATATTTCTAACAAAAATGGTAGAGTCATTTATCCGTTTCATTTTTTCACCTAAAGTATAGATTCCATCCTGTTCAGTGCTAAGTCCATAAACAAGTGCTTTTTCAGATTTAAAATTAAAAACAATAGAATCTTGAGTGGACTCTTCATTTCCTTGTCTGAAAATAGGTAACTGAGAATACACACCAACACTATCTTTAATTCCTCTAGCAATAATTGTATTTGTTCCGTGATCTATTTTTATATCTCCCGCTTTAATGTTGATATCTTTATAGTTAATCTCAGCGTTATTATAAAGGTAGGTTATTTTTTTAATTATATCTTCAATAATATAATCATCCGCAGTATGTTCAATAATTGCATCTATTGACTCTTTTTCTTTTTCTAAGGCCTGTAGACTATCATTATGAATACTGTCATTTTTAATTAAATTTTCTGTTGATGGAATACTATCATTTAAACTTATTTTACTGTTCGGAGTAATCTTTGCCCCATCTTTACTCTGAGCGTAGCCGTGCGTTAGTCCGATATGGATAAAGCCAAGTAATAAAAGTATATGTGTTATATTTGTTCGCAATGCTATATCTGCTATTTTTGTGGCGTTAAGTAAGCTTTTTTAAGTTTATTCATAAGTTGCCAAAATTAATTAAAAAATATTGATGAACTTGATACATTCTCTTAAAATTAACTATAAAATAAAACAAACTATATTTTCTCTTTTGTTTTTACAAATATTTTATTTTTCATCAGCTGTAAATTCACAGGAAAAAACATTTACAGTAGTCTTAGATGCGGGACATGGAGGTAAGGATCCAGGTAAGGTAGCGTATAAAAAATACAAAGAAAAAGAAATTGCCCTCGATATCGTTCTATTAATAGGGAAGAACTTGAAAAAAGAGCAAAACGTAAAGGTTATTTATACCCGGAAAAAAGATGTATTTGTCAATTTATGGGAGAGAGGGAGAATTGCCAATAAAGCAGATGCAGATTTGTTTGTTTCTGTCCATTGTAATGCTCATAACTCACAAGCTTCAGGTTCTGAGACATGGGTGCTAGGACTGCACGCTAACAAAAGAAATTTTGAAGTAGCAAAAGCTGAAAATGAGGTGATATTATTGGAAGATAATTATCAAGAAAAATACAAAGGTTTTGATCCTAGTTCACCCGAATCTATGATTGGACTTACCTTAGAACAAGAGGAAAGTTTAGATGAAAGTATATCTTTGGCAAGTTCAGTACAAAAAATATTTCAAGGAACTTTGAAACGCACCAACAGGGGTGTTAAACAAGCTGGTTTTGCAGTCTTACACCAAACCTACATGCCTAGTATATTAATTGAAATGGGGTTTATAAGTAATAAAAAAGAAGGTGCGTATTTGAATTCAAATAAAGGGAAGAATGAAATGGCATCGGCAATCTCCAAAGCAATTAGCAAACATATAGAAGGGGTAAGGTTGAATACTGTTTCTACAGTAAATATTATAGAATCTGTTGCTCAAGCCTCAGTAGAGAACAGTAAAACTCCTTATTTTAAAGTTCAAATAGCGTCAGGAAAAAAAAAAATAAGCACTGCTAGTTATAATTTTAAAGGCTTAAAGGCTGTAAATCGAGTGCCAGTAGGAGAGTATTATAAATATTACTTAGGACATACTGAAAATTATAAAGAAGCAAAATTATTATTGAAAAAAGCTAAAAAAGCAGGATATAAATCATCATTTATAGCTGCATTTGTTGATAATGAAAGGATTGCCTTGTCAAAGGCAATAAAGTAATATTTAATTTTTACTCACAGATATAATTAGTAATTTTGCTTGGAAAATTAGATAAACATTTTATGATTAAGAATTCTAGAGAATTTAAAACAGGAGTGGTTGTAATTATAGTGATAGCCGTTTTTATTTGGGGGTTTAACTTTTTAAAAGGACATAATATTTTTGAAGGGAGATCAGATACTTACTTTGCTAGGTATGTGAATGTTCAAGGGTTAAATACTGCAAGTCCTGTAACGGTCAATGGTTTTGAAATAGGACGGGTTGTTGAAATTTCTTTTGATAATGATCCCGAAAAAAGAGGGGAATTAATTGTAGAATTTAGTATTGAAAAACCTTTTGTGTTTGGCAAGAAAAGTGTTGCTGAAATTTATAGTACCAGTTTAATGGGAGGAAAATCTTTAGCGATTGTTCCATCATATGACAGTGACCCCGTAGAATCTGGTGATTTTTTAATGGGGAAAATTGAGTCTGATATTTTTTCTTCTGTTGGAGAAAAATTGAACCCATTACAAGCCAAGCTTGAACACGTAATGACAAGTGCGGATTCTCTTTTGGTAAATATCAATCGAATATTAGACGATGAATCGAAAACCCATATAAAAAACACAATTGCAAGTTTGGATGCTACAATGCTATCTCTAGAACGATTGGCTTTAAATTCAGAATTATTAATTGTTGAGAATAGAAAAACCTTTAGTGCATCTATGGCGAATATCGAAAATGTTTCTCGAAATTTTTCTGCAATTTCTGATACACTTGCCAATGCTAATTTAGGAGGGTTGATCTCTAAAATTGATTTTACAATGTCTAATTTAAAAAGTATTACAAACACAATTAATAATGGTAAAGGGACAATCGGGAAATTAGTTAACGATCCTTCGGTTTATCAGAATTTAGACAAAGCAACTAAGGAATTAGGAGAGTTGTTAGAGGATTTAAAATTACACCCTAAACGTTATGTTCATATTTCTGTCTTTGGAAAGAAAGAGAAAGAGTACGTAAAAAACGATTCAATTTTGATTGAAGGTTCGGGAAATTAAAAACCACAACTAACTCATAAGAAGACATGGAGTATTTACCGAATCTCATTTTTGCGCTATTGGCAATAATAAGTATTGGATTTTTTATTAGAAATGTAAAGAAAATAAAAAGAAATATTTTTTTAGGAAAAGAAATTGATAGATCCGGAAATTCTAAGGAACGTTGGGGAAATATGATGCGAATTGCCTTAGGGCAATCAAAAATAGTGAAACGTCCTGTTTCAGGTTTTTTACATGTCATTGTTTATTTGGGGTTTATTATCATTAATATTGAAGTTTTAGAAATAATTTTAGATGGTATTCTTGGAACACACAGATTATTTTATCCTGTATTGGGAGAAACTCTTTATGGAGGATTAATTGGAATCTTTGAAATATTAGCCTTTTTGGTTTTGATATCTGTTATTATTTTTTGGATTCGAAGAAATATAATCAAAGTTAAAAGATTCTGGAATAAAGAAATGACATCATGGCCTAAGAATGATGGGAATATTATTTTGTATTTTGAAATGATATTGATGTCGTTGTTTTTAATTATGAATGCGACTGATGTGTACTTTCAAGAAGCGAGTATTGGCAATCCAATAAGCCAATTTATTAGTCCATTATTTTCTGGGCTTTCTATTGAGGTTATTTATATGATAGAAAGAACAACATGGTGGATTCATATTTGTGGCATATTCGCTTTCTTAAACTATTTATATTATTCAAAGCATTTACATATTTTGTTAGCGTTTCCAAATACATTTTACGCGAACCTTGAGATACTTGGTAAGTTTAAAAATAATCCAGTTGTAACCAAAGAAGTGCAGACGATGATGGATCCTAATGCTGATCCATATGCCGTTCCCGTAGAAACAGTAGGAGAACCTGAAAAATTTGGAGCTAGTGATGTTACCGATTTAAATTGGATTCAGCTGATGAATGCATATACCTGTACTGAGTGTGGTAGGTGCACCTCCGTTTGCCCTGCCAACCAAACAGGAAAAGAATTGTCTCCAAGAGCTATTATGATGAAAACTCGTGATAGATTAGAAGAGGTAGGAAAAAACATCGATGACAATAAAGGGGTCTTTAAAGCTGATGGAAGACAACTATTAGGAGAAGGATATATTACACAAGAAGAAATTTGGGCATGTACTAGTTGTAATGCTTGTGTTGAGGAGTGTCCTTTAAATATTGATCCTTTATCGATAATAATGGAGATGCGACAATATTTAGTTATGGAGGAGTCATCTGCGCCGCAAGAATTAAATATTATGATGAATAATATTGAAAATAATGGTGCGCCGTGGCCATACAATCAAATGGATCGTATGAATTGGAAAGAGGAATAACGAGTTGTGAATTTTAAGTTTTTATCAATTTTAGATCATAAACTCATAACAAAAAACTAATATAAAAGATGAATGTACCTACGATGGCAGAAATGATGGCTCAAGGAAAACAACCAGAAGTGTTGTTTTGGGTTGGATGTGCAGGGAGTTTTGATGATAGAGCAAAAAAAATAACCAAGGCATTTATAAAGATATTAAATAAAGCGAATGTTGATTTTGCAGTATTAGGAACTGAAGAGAGTTGTACAGGGGATCCTGCGAAACGTGCAGGTAATGAGTTTTTGTTTCAAATGCAAGCAATGACAAATATAGAGGTTTTAAACGGTTATAAAATCAAGAAGATTGTAACGGCTTGCCCTCACTGTTTCAATACGATTAAAAATGAGTATCCTGAGTTAGGTGGGCGCTATGAAGTAGTACATCATACCCAGTTATTAAAAGAACTTTTAGATTCTGGTAAAATGACAATCGAGGGTGGTGCATTTAAAGGAAAGAAAATAACTTTCCACGATCCTTGTTATTTAGGTCGTGCCAATAATGTTTATAAAGCTCCGAGGGAATTGATTAGAAAGCTAGATGTAGAGTTGGTAGAAATGAAGCGTTGTAAAACAAACGGTTTGTGTTGTGGCGCAGGTGGAGCTCAGATGTTTAAGGATGCAGAGAAAGGAACGAAAGAAGTGAACGTTTTACGTACTGAAGATGCATTAGAAGTAAAGCCGGAAATTATCGCTACAGGCTGTCCTTTCTGCAATACGATGATGACAGATGGTGTTAAGAATAAAGACAAAGAAGGAGATATTCAAGTCATGGACATTGCAGAAATGATTGCGACAGCCCAAGATCTTTAAAACTTATTGTTCCTTTGTACAGTGTTTTATAAAAGCCACTATTTTTTTGATGTTTTTATCGGACTGTTGTTAGTTAATTCAGAAGTTGCGTTTATGAGTTGAATTCAGCCCCTGTTGAAAGTACATTCATAATTTTATTGTTATGCTTTTAGTTAAAGTGTTTTTTAGCTTCGTCCCAAAACACATCCATTTCAGCTAAAGTCATATCAGATAATTTTTTATTGTCTTTTTTTGCCTCCTCTTCTAAAAATTGAAATCTTTTAGTAAACTTTTTATTAGTACGCTCAAGAGCATTTTCTGGGTTTACGTTTATAAATCTTGCGTAATTAATTATAGAGAACAATACATCTCCAAATTCAGATTCGATTCTATCGATATTTCCTTTTTCTATTTCTTCATTTAATTCGTTCAGTTCTTCTTGAACTTTTTCCCAGACCTGTTTTGGTTCTTCCCAATCAAAACCAACTCCAGCTACTTTTTCTTGAATTCTACTAGCTTTAACCAATGCTGGTAATGATTTAGGAACTCCTTCTAGAACAGAATTTTTACCTTCTTTGAGTTTGAGTTTTTCCCAATTCCTTTTCACCTCTTCTTCATTTGTAACTTTTACGTTTCCGTAAATATGTGGATGTCTATGAATCAATTTTTCTACAATAGATTCAGAAATACTACCAAGATCAAAAGAGTCTGTTTCTGAGCCTATTTTTGCGTAAAAAACAATGTGTAATAATAAGTCGCCTAGTTCTTTTTTGATTTCTTCTTTGTTGTCTTCCAAAATAGCATCGGCTAACTCGTAGGTTTCTTCTATTGTAAGATGACGAAGTGATTCAAAGGTTTGTTTCTTGTCCCAAGGACATTTTTCCCTTAATTCATCCATTACATCCAAAAGTTTATTGAAAGATGCTAATTGTTGTTCTCTTGAGTTCATTGAATATTTTTTGTAAAAATAGAAAATACCTGTCCGATATTAACGCTTTTAAAGCATAAAAAAAACCTGATGGAATTCCATCAGGTTTTTTTTATATAATATAGGAGTTTTAAGACTCCTCTGTTTTTTCAGGGTTTTCTGTTTCTTCGGACTCTTTAATCGTAGAAAAATCAAATTCGGCAGCAATTAAAATATTGTACCATTGCAATACTTTTTTGATGTTTGATGGGTATACCCTTTCTTGATCAAAATCAGGTAAGATCTCAATAAAATAATTGATTAATGTTTTATTATCAGATTTATGACTGATTGTTTTTTTTCCTGATTCTTTTTCATTAATTGTTAAGAATACCTCTCTTAAAGGGACTTCCTTTTCATATGTGTAAATAGCAATATCATTTAAAACACTAACATTGTGAGTATTTGAAATCGGGAATTTCTTCTGATCCCCTAATGATTGTACAACGAATCCTCCTTTAGATTGAGAGATGATATTAAATAAACCAGGTTTTCCTGAAATAGCTATAGTTTTAGTAAGCTCCATGTAATTTTTTTTATAATTATTTTCTTTTAAGATTAGGAAATCGCATTCTATAATCTGCTGTGATTTTCCCTTTTGAAATATTAGCTAATTTCTTTTTTAGCAATCGTTTTTTTAAAGAGGATAATTTATCAGTAAATAAAATTCCTTCAATATGATCATATTCATGTTGAAATACTCTTGCTACAAGACCATTTAATGTTTTTGTTTGTTTGTTGAAGTTTTCGTCTTGATATTCTATTGTTATTTGCTCTTTTCTGAAAACATCTTCACGGATATCAGGAATACTCAAACAACCTTCATTAAAAGCCCATTCATCACCTTCTTCGGTTAATATTTGTGCATTTATAAAAACATGCTTGAAATCCTTTAGAGTGTTTTTGTCTTCTTCAGATAAGTCTTCATCTTTAGCGTAAGGAGAGGTGTCTATTATAAATAAGCGAATTGATTTTCCTATTTGAGGAGCAGCAAGACCAACACCTTGAGCATTGCTCATCGTCTCCCACATATTAGTTATAAGTTTTTCCAGTTCTGGATAATCTGTATCGATATTTTTCCCTGCTTTTCTCAAAACAGGATCTCCATAAGCAACGATTGGTAAAATCATTTGTAGACTCTTTTAAATTATTGTCTGCAAAAGTACAAAATATAGTAAATGTTTTAAAACTTTTTTTAGATTAAAAGAGTTGTATTATACCAATTTGTCATTATAAATGTCAAAATGGTGTTACTTTGAGTATAGATAGGACTGTAAGATAATAGTTGCACTTATTTCATCTACAAGTGCTTTATCTCTTCTCTTTTTTTTTGATAACCCACTGTCAATCATTGTCTGAAAGGCCATTTTGGAAGTGAATCGCTCGTCTTCTCTTATGATTGGTATATTGGGGAACTTATTATTTAGTTTGTCAATGAATTTAAGGATTAAAATTTCGCTTTCTGAGTCGGTATAATTCATTTGTTTAGGTTGTCCAACTACAAAAGTTTCTACAGATTCTTTCTTGACATAATCGGTTAAAAATGAAAGTAATTGATTGGTGTTAACAGTTGTTAGTCCTGAAGCAATGATTTGTAAATCATCCGTAACAGCAATACCGGTTCTTTTTATTCCATAATCAATTGCTAAAATTTTACTCATTTCTTATTCCGTATAAAGTTGTTGTTGTTTTGGAGGTACGAGTTACTTTGCGAATAGCGTCGTTTTTTTTCCAACTATCATCATTGACATAAGCTCTTGGATGGTCCAAATGTATAACTATGGCACTATATCGGATTTGTTTAGATTGAATACCTAAGTTTTTTAATCGCTCTCCCAGTTCTCTATCTTGACCACCATATTGCATCCTTTCATCGAAGCCATTTACAGCTAGAATGTCTTTTTTCCAACCAGATGAGTTGTGTCCATTCCAAGTGGCTTTGGTAGGTGTGAAAAAATTTAAAAATTTAGAGAGTTTTTTATTTTTTTTAAGCTTGTTGTTTTTCATTGAGTCTTTCAATCCATTATCTTTAAGCCAATCAAGATTAAAACAGACTTGTGAAGAAATATGTTCGGGGTTTATTTTATTTGAGATGTTAGAAGGTAGCATAAAATAGCCTCCAGATAGAAAATATCCTTTTTCTTTATATTTGTTGTGTCTTTCAACAAATGTATTCCTAGGAATACAGTCTCCATCAGACATAATAATATAGGGAGTAGTACTTGCTTTGACGGCTTTGTTTAAAATTTGTGATTTTTGAAAACCATTATCATCTTGCCATACATGTACGATAGGGTATCGACTTTTTTTTCTGAAATTTTCAATTAAAATTTTAGTTTTTTTTGTAGAGCCGTCATCTGCGATCACTAATTCAAAGTTTCTGAAAGTCTGTTCGTTATACCCAAGAAGAGCTTTAAGGAGCCATTGTTCGGCGTTATAGGTGCTTATAATTACGGAAATTTCATTTGAATTCATAAATCAATTATACAATAAATTCAGATAAAAGAGAATTTTTTTTTAATTATTCCCTTAATTCACAGCTGAATTTTAGGTAGAAAAGGAAATTCATGTACAATTATTAGTTCAATACTTTTCCGTTTCTATTCTTTTTACCTTGTCGGTTGATAACAGGAATGATGTAATTTACAACAACGACAAAAAAAATATTTTTTTGTAAATTTAATTTTATCTCCTAAAATTTCAATAATCTACATTTGTTTTAGTTGCCAGAATGCCAGTGCTTCACGTTTGGATTCTACGATTGTTAAAAAAAAATATTTCTGTTTTATTTTTATCTGTTAGAGATTGTCGCTAATACATTCAATAACATTTAGCTTATAATTTTCAATAGATTATCAATTTAAAAGTGTATTTTATCAATGCCATTGGTCATGAATTATTATAGTTTTGCTATGAGATATAACCATATAAGTTATCATGGAACTCAAATATTGGATGATTACTCATAAAACCTTGAATGTATTATATAGGCTACTAAAAACAAAGGGTCTAAAACTCAATAAAAACAGTGATTATCAATTTATTCCTTATAAAATGGATGATTCAAAAAAATATAAGATGAATTTAGGATGCTTTATGTTTTGACCCCTATAAAATAAATTGTTCATCTCGAAAACAGAATTAGTAATGTAAAATATATGTAATCGGATGTGGTAAAAAACACTTAGCTTTTTGTAAATTCGCATTCTTAAAATAAACCCAATAAAACATAAAACTGCAATATTTTGAAATAAAGTGGATTTACATAAAATAGTGAGACTAATCAGAGATGTAACTTTCGGATTAGTTGTATTAATATAATGGATGATTATTTGGATTTAGTATAGATTTTTTCAAAAAGATTGTTTTTTTTAAAAGGAAACACTCTTATTAATATCTGTTTATTTAGTTTTTAATATTACATTTGTCGAATATCAATAAAAGTGACCTGTAAGTATATGAGAATAGGATTTGATGCAAAAAGAATTTATCATAATTTCACTGGACTAGGTAATTATAGCCGTGACTTGGTAAGTCTTTTGTCAAAATTTCAGTCAAAAAATGTCTATCTTCTGTATAATCCTAAAAAGAAGAAAATAGATAGACTCAAAGAGTCTGGAAATTTAATTGAAAGATTACCCAAATCTAAATTTTGGATTTTTTTTTCTTCTTTATGGAGGCAAGGACCTGTTGTTAAGCAGTTATGTAAAGATAATGTACAGATATTTCATGGGTTATCTGGCGAAATCCCTAGAGGAATCGAGTTTACAAATATAAAAAGTGTTGTGACTATTCATGATTTAATTTTCATGAGGTATCCAGATATGTATCACATATTGGATCGCAAGATTCATTTAAAAAAATTTTTATACGCATCCAATCAAGCTGATATTGTGATTGCAATTAGTGAACAAACAAAAAGAGATATTATTCAATTTCTAGATGTAGATCCAAATAAAATAAGAGTAGTATATCAAGGCTGCCATAATTATTTTAAAACAGAACTTTCAGAAGAATTTAAAAACGGCGTACTGAATGAGTTTTCGCTTCCAGAAAATTTCATTCTTAATGTTGGAACTATTGAAGAAAGAAAGAATTTATTATCACTGGTGAAAGCAGTAAAGGATTTGGATGTAAATTTGGTTGTTGTAGGAGGTAAAACACCATATTATAAGGTAATTACTAATTATATTAAAAAGAATAATTTAGGTCATAAAGTTACTTTTCTTGAAAATGTAGGTATAAAACAATTGGTGGCGCTATATCAATTGGCTAATTTATTTGTTTATCCAAGTATATTTGAAGGCTTTGGAATTCCAATTATAGAAGCTTTATTTAGTAAAACTCCTGTTATTACTTCAAAAGGGGGGTGCTTTTCAGAATCAGGAGGACCTTCTACTGTGTACATTGATGCTTTGGATGTTGAAGCCTTAAAAGAAAATATCGAAATGATATTATCTGATAAAGTTTTGGTAAATAAAATGACTGAAAAAGGCTTTGAATTTGTTCAGAAGTTTAATGATCATTTGATATCTGAAAATATAATTAAGATTTATAGGGAGATTTTGTAGTATGAAAAAAGATAAGAAAGTGTTGCTGGATTTAGAAAGGCTCCGTTATCCATACTCTGGAATAGCAAATGTTTTTAGAAACTTGGCATTGGGTTTTAATAAACTTAAGTCAGAAATAGAATTAGATATCTCTTTGTATGGTCCTTTAAATGAATTGCAGTCTTTGGATACACAATTTAAGATAGTTAATCATAAATCAATTCACAAAGTAATGTTTTTTTTTACTGCTGGTTACTCTATATTGCATTCGAGTCACCAATTGTCTTCTTATTTTAATTATAAAAGGAAGTGGCAAAAAAAAATAGTTACGTTACATGATTTAAATTTTTTACGTGAGGATTTTTCTGAAAATAAAAAAAATCAAACATATAAAATAGTCAAAAAAAACATATCAAATGCTGATGTAATAGTTTGTATATCGAACTTTACAAAAAAGGATTTATTACTTAATGATAATTTATTTAGGTATAAGACAAAACCTGAGATAATTGTTATACATAACGGATTGAAATTTCCTGAATTAAAAGAATACCCTTTAGGTCGGTTTTCTTTTTTGAAAGAAAAAAAATATATTTTAAATATAGGTGTTTTATTTTTTAAAAAAAATCAAATATTATTAGTTAAGATGTTGCCATTTATTGATGAAGATTTAGTTTTAGTAGTTTCGGGAGAAAAAGAAGATTACAAAAATGAAATGCTTTCTGAAATAAAACGATTGAATTTGACCAACAGAGTTCATATTATAAGTAATATACCGGAAGATGAAAAATGGGCATTAATTCAGAATGCAACTTCGATGTGTCATCCTTCATTAGCTGAAGGTTTTGGGATTCCTCCTATAGAAGCAATGTATTTTGGGAAACCTGTATTTCTTAGTAATCTGACTAGTTTACCTGAAATAGGAGGAGAGGTAGCTTATTATTTTGATTCCTTTGAAATAGCAGCAATGGTAACGGTTTATAGACAAGGAATGAATGAATATAATTCGGATAAAGTGAATCAAGTAATAAAATTGAATAGTTGGGCACTAAATTATGACTATGAAAAAATGGCGAAAAAATATTTGGAATTGTATAAGAGGTTATAATTTACTTTAGAATTTTTTCTAATTGTTCAACCGTAGTTTCTTCCCATATTTTATGGCAACCAAATGCATTAGTATTAATGACATTTTCTGTAGCGAAATCAAAAGCTTTATTAAATATTGCAAGATTATATTTTTGTTTCTTTATAATTTGGCAGATATATACATCTTCAGGCATGTTTTTCTTTCGAGGAATATCTTGTTCAATTATTGCTAACATCATTTTCTTTGATCGAATTGACAAACCTCCGTTACCAACATTGACTTTATTTTTTTTTCGAATGTGCTTTTTCCAAGGGGCTCCAATATAGTCGTATAAAAGGAATTTTTCGTCTAATGGTTTAAATGTTATCGCATCTGTTTGGAAAATTAATATTTTATCACTTTTAAAATTACTCCAAAAGTGTTTGGACAACATAATTTTGTTATAGCCTTCAATGTCAAGGTTAATGACGTTTAAGTTTATGTATTTTATGTTTTTGTATTCTTTAAGAGATTCTTTAATGAAAATTTCGTTTTCAGAACCATGATAAATATGTAGACATACATTCAAATGCTGTAAATTTGAAATTACATTTTGTACTACAACTTTAAAGTGAGGATGTTTTCTGGCTTCAACTATTACTGCGGTTAAATTAGATTTTTTGACAATATTTAAATGAAGAGAATCATATCTATTAGGTAAAGTTTCTTCTAAATAAAAGTTCCAAAGGGTTTTGTTCTTACGTGCATTTTCTTTTTGAATTTTAAGTAAGAGCTGTTTTATTCCTTGCTTGTTTAATTGATTATTTTTTAGTTCTCTTTTTATTTTATCTAAAGTATTTTCTGGAATCTTAATATTACAAACCAGTTTTCTGTACCAAGTAGGTATTTTACATGTATAGTATTGAAAATTGAAAGAGGTATATATAAAGTCTAACATATGTTTTTAAAGAAAATTAATCAATTCAGTAGTTCGGTAATCCAACTGTCAAATGAGTACTTTTTAAGTGTGCTTAAATCTATTTCAGAATATTCAGAATTAATAAATCTCTCAAGTATTTCTGGAGTATCATTATCCTGGTTCAGAATATAAATGTTATTTGGGTGATAAAAATCGTATTCTTTTACAGTAGAATTATCAGTGATTACTTTAACTCCATATTTAAGAGCTTCAAAGAACCTAAACGATAATCCCGAATGATGATTGACCTTTACATCTAATACTATTTTAGCACTCTTTAAAAGAGATAAGTTTTCTTCATACATAATAGGCTTAGAAAAGAATCGGATATCTTTATTTTGATATTTCTTAATAATGTTTTGATCATCACTATTAATCATAATATTAAATGTCAAATCAAAATTACTTAATCTAGCATATAGATTTATAAAACTGTCAAACCTACCTTCATTATATGTACCTATGTAAAAAACGTCACAGTTTTTTGTGTTTAATGTAGGCTCAATAGTTGGATAGAAATTTTGTGTTAAATATAGGTTTGAATATGTCTGTTGATATTGTTCAAAGTCTTTATTGTCAAAAATATAAAATTTATCAAAGAAATCAATTCTTTTGAATACTTCTGGGTAACGATTTAGGCCATCCCATTGGTATGCAATAGATTTTTTACATAAAACTATTATACGATTGATTACTTCTATTGGATATAAATCAGACCGGATGATTAGTGAATAATTAAAATAGTTTTTATCATAAGACTTTAATTGCTCTAAATTTTTTTGAGTTTTATATCTATCTGTTAATGTGATTTTTTTATAATTTTTATCTTTTAAAAATATTTTTCTAAAAAGATTAATTATTCTGTCTTTGTTGTTCTTATATTTGAAACTTTCATCATTTGTGTTTAAGTAGACTACCTCAAAACCAAGGTTTTCAAGGTTTCTAATAATGATTTTGTAAATTTCAAAATGAGAGGGGGCGGCAAATAATATTTTTTTTTTCATTTTTAATGAATTTCGATTTAATGCTTGCCTTTAGTCAGCTTATATATTTGTGAAACTATATCACTCTTTGTAAAATAATTTTTTTTTGTTTTCTTAAATAAGTAGAGTTCCTCTTCTTGAGTCAAAGTCCCTTTATAATATCGTTTGCACCAAGTAGTGAATTTTAATTTTATGTAAGGATATGTTGTTATAAAAACTAGTTTTTTAACGAATTTTGAATTTAAAAAAGTTCTAATAAGAGGGAGATGTTTTTTTATAAATATTTCCTTTCTAAGTTCTTTTAAATCTTTGGAGAAATCTAATTTATGGTCAAACCAATAAAACCAGGGGTTTCCTCTTCTTAAATCACATGAAAGATATAGTATTTTTTTGAAATTAAGTTTCCAAGTACAGTAGTTGAAACTTAATTGATCTCTTTTACTTCTTTTTTTTACAAAACCCCACCATAATTCCATTAATGCTTTTACATCTTCCTTGTTGTGTTTTCTTATAAGAACAGCAGCAAAAATTAAACCATTGTTTTGTGGATAGCAGTTTGATTTTAGGTAGTTAATTTGATCCTCCATAACTTCTAAAGAGTCACGGTGATTATTATTGATTTCAGCTATTTTTACCAGCTCTTCATGTTCTTTATAAATACAATCTCTGGGGTCTAATATTGTTTGGTTATGGTCAAAACAAACCATGTCAAAATCCTTAAGTTTATTTATAACCATTGATGAAAAATCAGCAATAATCAAATAATTAGCATCAATATAAACACTCGTTTCATATTCTTTTAAATGCAGGTGAGGATTGATTTTATAATAACGATTGGATCGTGTATTATCATTTAAAATAGGCGGTTCAACTTTTATGATTTTCCAAGAATTAGAAGTGAAATCTTGATCGGTATAACAGATATAATCTACTCCTTCTATTTTAGGCTGTTCTATTAAGCCGCTATAATTCCCGAACAGGGCTGTGTATACAACTATTTTAGGTTCTGTCATGTTAATTGTTTATTGGTAAATGGATCATATCACCAAATATTTTATCCCATTTATTTGGGTGAAACTTAGTTAATGCTCCTCCTGGATAAAATGTAATTTCTCCAAAAAATATTTTTTCATCATTTATGTAATATAGGTCAACTCTCGCAAATATAAAAGGAGAAGAAAGTTTTTTACATAAAGAAATCATTTCTTTGAGTTTTCTCGGTTTTGCAATCTTTTTGCTTGAAGGGATATCACCTCTAGTAATATGAAGGATGTTCCAGTCTAAATCATAGATGTTTCTTGAATGAGAACTCTCTCTCTCTATTTCTAATTGAATATAGTTTACTTTTCCTTTTGTACAATAAAATCTATAGTCATTAGGGACTTTTCCATTTTTTTGAATCAATAATTTCTCAACTATTATTCTTGGCGGAATGTTTTTGTAGGGCCATTCTCTTGACGCAAAATAAAAATTATTATGGAGTGATGCTTTAAGTTTTTCTTTTAATTCTTTCCAGTTATATTCTTTCTTATCTCTAATAATAAAAGTTGAACCACTATCGTGATTTGTTTTAATAATAGTTGGGTAATCAGGTAATATCTTTGGAGAAATATCTGAAATTTTTTTTGTTGAAAAAATTAATGGAATCAAATATTTGTCACCTATTTTTTCTGAAACATAATTTCTAACTAGTAATTTATCTGCACAAATCGTGTGCAAATCTTTTCGGTCATTTAATTTTAACCATTGTAATTTTTCGTTAAAAGTAACCGGTTTATCTAGATCTAATGAATATGTAAAAATTGATTTAAAAGAAGATTTAATAAATTTTTCATCCTCATAAGGGTAAAGAAAATCAATTAATTTGTCAATTGTTTTTTTAATTGATTCTTGTCCAATCCTATTTCTATACTTTTCATACCTCTTTAATATTTTTCTTTTTATAGCTTTTTTCATGATTTTTACTTAAAACAAAAACTGAGTTATTTCATTTTTTTTTTGAATAAATTACGAAAAATTGATTTGTTTTTAGGTTTCATTTGTAATGAGTCTAGATGTCTACTAGTCCAATAACCTACAGGCTTTCTTTTTGCCAAGTGGAACTCTTTATCAAAGATGTTTTCTAAAAATGAAATTAAATTTTGGTTTTGTAATTCGTGAAAATTATTTTCAAAAAAGATGCTTTTTGAAGATTTTAGCATTTTTAAATACTGATTCTTATCATTGTCAATTTCCTTTATCCTTTCAATAACCTCTTCAAATGATGTATAGTCATGACAATTGATAAATCCACTAGGATCAATTTCTTTATTGATATTTGGGTTTCCCCAATATATTGGAATAGATTTAGCTTGAAAAGACGAGATTATTTTTTCGGTTGTATATCCTTTGTATAAAGCGTTTTCAAAAGCTAAAGAAAACTTATAGTTAGATTTTGTGTCGATACTGCCTTGATACCAGTTACCTCCTCTAGGTTCAATTTCAAGATCAGTATTTTTCAAGTGACTTCCTAAAGAGTCCACCTTTTTATATTTATTTAGGAGGTGGAAGAATTTATCTCTATTTTGATGAGCATCAGGATTGGCATAAATAAAATTACAAAATTCCCTGTTAAAAGGATTATTAATTGTTTTAGCTGTATTTCCCCGTTTTTTAGTATTTGCTAATGGAAGAAATCTAAAATATCTATCATCGTAATTAAATTCGTCAAATCCAATTGCATAATCAAAATAATTAAAATCTGGAAAAATAGCTTCTCCAGGATAAAATATAGAAATTTTATCTCGAGTCTGTCTGATGTAAGAATATGGGTTAAAAGATCCTATAAAAACATATTGTGAATCTTTTGAGATTTTTACGTTATAATTTTTACCTAGTAATTTTACAATAGAACTATTTTCTATTTGTAAATCAGGATGAAAGCCTAGAAAATCAAGATAAATAGTTTTCATTGTATTTGTGTATCGGATATTTTATGTAGTTCATTTTAAGATATAGATGAAAATAGAATGCTAAAACCTAAGAAATAAAATTTAATATTGGTTTGTTTACGATTCCAACTTCTGTAATGTCACCAAATTATTATATGCACCCTTAAGGGTCATTAGTTGTTCATGAGTACCTTGTTCTACGATCAGTCCTTTTTTCATCACTACGATTAAATCAGCATTCTGAATTGTAGACAATCTATGCGCAATAACTAATGATGTTCTGTTTTGCATCATGTTTTCTATAGCTTCTTGTACCAATTGTTCAGATTCCGTATCTAATGCAGAAGTTGCTTCATCTAAAATCATGATAGGTGGGTTTTTCATAACCGCTCTTGCAATAGAAATTCTTTGTTTCTGACCTCCAGACAGCATTCCTCCACCATCTCCTACCGGACTATTATATTGCTCAGGGAACTCCATAATAAAATCATGTGCATTGGCAATTTTTGCTGCTTCTACTATTTTTTCATGGCTAGGGTTTTCGATACCTAAAGAAATGTTGTTTGCAATAGTGTCATTAAATAAAATAGAATCTTGCGTTACAATTCCCATTTGTTTCCGTAAAGATGATGTTGTAACATCTTTGATGTTAATACCGTCAATAGTTATCTGTCCTTTAGTAACATCCCAAAAACGAGTTATTAAATTTGCTAATGTTGATTTTCCACTTCCAGAATGTCCAACCAAAGCAATTTTTTTCCCTTTTGGCACTATCAAAGAAAAATCTTTTAGTACATACTCTGTATTGTATTTGAAAGAGATGTTTTCAAATTTAACCTCCTTTTTAAATGTGGATAATTGATGTGGTTTTTCTTTGTCTTGTAATGGGTTTATTGTATCTAATACTTCAAAAACTCTTTCCGCGGCTGAGTTTCCGATTTTGACTGCATTACTTGCTTTTGATATGGCTTTAGCCGGAGTTAGGATGTTATAGGCTAATCCCATAAAAGCGATAAAGGTACTTGCATTTAAACTTGCATCAATTAGAACCATACGTCCTCCAAACCATAATAAGGAGGCGATTGTTACGATTCCTAAAAACTCACTCAAAGGAGATGCCATCGCATTTCTTTTAGAGAGTTGGTTGCTTAGAGTTTTAATATCGGTATTGAATTTGTCATATTTTTTGGTGAAAAAGGACTCGGAATTAAAGGCTTTAATTACTTTTAGCCCAGTAATTGTTTCTTCAATTATACTAAGCATTATACCACCCTGTTTAAACAAAGTAGCTGATTGACTTTTGATTTTTTTACTTATTAAAGAAATAATCCAACCAGATAGAGGAATAAATGTAAATACGAATAAAGACAATTCAGGACTTAAATTCACCATAAAGATTAAAGTAAAAATAATGTTTAATGGTTCTCTAATGATAACAATAGATAAGTTTAAAAAAGTCTCATTAATAGTTCCAATATCTCCCGTTGACCTTGCAATTGTATCTCCTTTTCTTTTTTGTGAAAAATAGGATATTGGTAGGCTTATTATTTTTTCATAAATTTCATTTCGTAAATCTTTTAATACTGAGTTTTTTAAGAAAACCATAAAAAGTCCACCTAAGTAGCCAAATAGGTTTTTAAGAAAAAATACGATAACAATACTAAATACCATATAGGCCAGCGTGCTTTCTGGACCTTGGTTTTGAGTATTTATAGTGATTAAATAATTTAAATAATTTTCAAGATATTCTTTGCTGACAGTTGAGAATTCACCTAAAATAGGCTCTTGATATATTTTTTTTGTATCACCAAACAATACATTTAACATTGGTATTAATGTCAAAAAGGAGAGTGCAGAAAATAAGGCATACAAAATATTTAAAAAGATACTAGTGATACCAATCCACTTATATGGGATTGCGTATTTTAAAAAACGTTTGAAGTATGTCATTTATTTATTTATTTTAAAAAAACTTTCGGATAGATGTAGGTTAGACATCTTCACTTCTAAAAAAGCAATGCAAATATACTGTTTTAACATTTGAAGCCTTTAGAAAATATATTTTTCTCTCACTTAGAGTGTTGAATTTATTAGAAATGAGAATCAATTGGTGGAAATGATTTATTTTTGAAAAATGAATTCAATAGCAGTAAAAAATATTAAACAAGGAAAAGTTGTTTTATACCCTACAGATACAATTTGGGGCTTGGGCTGTGATGCAACAAATGAAAAAGCAATTGATAAAATTTTTAAGATAAAACAGAGGTCTGAAAGTAAAAGTCTAATCATACTTGTAGATTCGATTGATATGTTGAAAAATTATGTAGAATCTGTTCCTGAAGCTGTTTTAGATATATTAAAGCATGCCACACGGCCTACAACAATTGTATATCCATATCCAAAAGGCTTGGCTAAAAATGTGATTGCTAATGACAATACCGTTGCCATAAGAATTGTAAAACATAATTTTTGTGAAGGTTTGATTAAGGAAATTGGAAAACCTATCGTTTCTACTTCTGCAAATATTAGTGGTAAACCTACACCAAAATCATTTGCAGAAATAAGTCAGGCAATTTTGGATAGCGTAGATTATGTGGTAGCTTTGCAGCAAGATTCAAATTCAGAAAAATCGTCGAGAATCTTAAAAATTAATAAAGACGGTTCTATAGAAGTGATTAGAGATTGATATGCATTCAAAGGATTTTACAAAAGCATTAACCCACCCTGTTTTTTCATTTATAACAAAAGCAAGTGAAGAATTAAATTTACAAAGTTTTGTGATTGGCGGTTTTGTCCGTGATTTTATATTGAACAGGGGAAGTGCCAAAGATATTGATATTGTAACTGTAGGTAGTGGAATTGAATTGGCTAAAAAAGTAGCTCAATTATTGCCGAATAAGCCAAAAGTTCAAGTGTTTAAAACCTATGGTACCGCTATGTTGCGCTATCAAGATATTGAAATCGAGTTTGTTGGGGCAAGAAAAGAGTCATATACAGAGGGAAGTAGAAACCCTGAGGTTTCCGAAGGTACTTTAAAGGACGATCAAAACCGAAGAGATTTTACCATCAATGCATTGGCTTTGAGTTTGAATGAGGAAACGTTTGCGGATTTGTTAGATCCGTTTGATGGAATTTCCGACCTGAAGCGAAAAATTATTCGTACTCCGTTGAATCCAGATATTACCTATTCTGATGATCCACTTAGAATGATGAGAGCCATTCGATTTGCAACCCAGTTGAATTTTGTAATTGAAAAAGAGTCTTTAGCCTCAATTAGTAAAAACAAGGATAGAATAGAAATAATTACAAGAGAACGAATTATAGTTGAAATTCAAAAAATCATGGAGTCTTCGGTTCCATCAATTGGTTTTTTATTACTAGAGCAAACAGGATTGTTAGAGATACTTATTCCTGAATTAACGGCTTTAAAAGGAGTTGATGAAATAGAAGGACAAAAACACAAGGATAATTTTTATCATACGCTGGAGGTTGTTGATAATATTGCGCCAAATACAGAAGATGTTTGGTTGCGTTGGGCAGCTTTGTTACATGATATTGGAAAGGCTCCAACAAAACGTTTTGATAATAAAAATGGCTGGAGTTTTCATGCTCATGAATTTGTAGGTGCAAAAATGGTGTATAAATTGTTTAAACGATTAAAAATGCCACTGAATAACAAAATGAAATTTGTTCAAAAAATGGTCTTGTTAAGTTCTCGGCCAATTGTTTTAGCATCTAATGTTACTGACTCCGCAGTAAGAAGGTTACTTTTTGATGCAGGAGAAGATTTGGATAGTTTAATGATTTTATGTGAGGCAGATATCACTACAAAAAACCTTGCTAAATTTAAAAAATACCATAATAATTTTAAAATTGTTAGAGCTAAAGTAAAGCAGGTTGAAGAGAGGGATCGTATCCGTGATTTTCAGCCACCAATTTCAGGAGAGCTTATTATGGAAACGTTTAAGTTAAAACCTTGTAGAGAAATAGGTCAAATTAAAAATGTTATTAAAGAAGCTATCTTAGACGGTAAAATCCCGAATGAATATCAAGAAGCTTTTAATTTGATGTTGTCTTATGGGAAAAAAATAAAATTGGAAGTACAAGATTAGTAACTTAATTTTCTGAAAATAATTTTTTAATTTTGTATAACAATTTCCCCGAGAATATGTCAGTACTGTTGATCTTAACTGTTTTTTAATTTGGTCATCTTTGCAAATAAGTTCAATATGCTCTTTAGCATCTGTCTTTGGATCAAAACAATACCTTTGTTCCCTTGCTCTGTAAATCACACCAATTTAACTGTTAAAATGGTATTATAAGAGTTTATTTCTTTTTCAATTCTAATTTTTCTTGAAAATAGTCACAAAAATCTCTCATGGTAGCTCCCATCTTTTCATCATTGGTGGCTCTTTCAAAAGTATGACTCATGGATACTAAAGTTTGATGAAAAAATTGTTTCATTTCATCTACAGGCATATCTTTTGTCCATAAATCAATTCGTAAAGTGTCTTTCTTTTTCGGATCCCAAACAGACATCATGATTGCTTTTGTTTCTTCTTTAGCTATCCCACCGTCTTTTGCATTCCATTTTATTTTCTGAGGAACCTTATTCTCATCCAACTCAATTTCGAATTCTATTTTTGATTTATGTACTACAGCCATTATATTTAGTCTTAATATTTTGTACTGCAAAGATACATTAAAGAAGAAGAATCAGAAATATAAAAAAGAGACTCGAAATATCAAACAAAATTCAATAAATAAATCCAACTTCATTGGAAATAATTATATTTGTATTTTATCAAATATTAAACAATGACCACAAAGGAAATTAGTAAAAGTATTATTCTTAAATATGGCTTTTTATTAGGACTTGTTTCGGTAGCCATTAACGTGGTGTTATTTTTCCAAGACAAGCATCTTGAACAAAATCAAACTGTTGGAGTCATCAGTATATTATTTATACTTGTGGCAATAATTTTAGGAATTAGAACGTTTGCTAAACTAAATGAATTAAATTTTTCAGAAGGTTTAAAAATCGGAATTGGAATTGCTGTTGTAGGTGCTATAATTATTACGATTTACAATTATATTTTCACAACATACATCGATCCAAACTTTGTAAGTGAACTAGGAGAAGTTCAGAGAAAAGCAATGGAGTCTTCGGGTCAACTAGCGGAAGATGAGATAGATGATCGAATAGAGATGTTGCAAAAAGGGGCTAGGTCATTTATCACCCCAGCAATCGGAATTGTTTTTACAGCATTTTTAGGTTTTGTGTTTTCTGTTATAACTACGGTTATCTTTATCAAAATCTATGAAAAAAAACAACAAACATAATATGCAACTATCCTTAGTTATTCCACTTCTTAATGAAGAAGAGTCTTTAAAAGAATTACACGATTGGATTGTTAGAGTAATGATTGATCATTCTTATAGTTACGAAATTTTATTTATTGATGATGGTAGTACAGATAATTCTTGGAAAATTATAGAATCCTTACGAGAAATTAACCCTAATGTAAAAGCGCTTCGTTTTTCTAAAAACTTTGGTAAATCACAAGCATTAAATGCAGGATTTAAAAAAGTAAAAGGTGATGTTATTATCACCATGGATGCGGATCTACAAGACGCTCCTGATGAAATCCCTGCGCTTTACAATAAAATTACATCTGGAAATTTTGATTTAGTAAGTGGTTGGAAAAAGAAAAGGTACGATTCGAAATTTAAAAAGAATTTACCTTCAAAACTTTTTAATTGGGCTGCAAGAAAAACATCAGGTATTCAATTAAATGATTTTAACTGTGGCCTAAAAGCTTATGATAAAAAAGTTATCAAAACTATTGACGTTCAAGGCGAAATGCATCGATACATTCCTGTTCTCGCAAAAAATGCAGGTTTTACAAATATAGGAGAACAAGTAGTAAAACATCAAGCAAGAAAATACGGATATACAAAATTTGGCATGGAACGTTTTATAAATGGTTTCTTAGACTTATTGACAATTTGGTTTGTCAGTAAATTTGGAAAAAGACCCATGCATCTTTTTGGTCTACTGGGAACCTTAATGTTTATCATTGGGTTTTTTTCCGCTTTTTATATAGGTACAAGTAAACTCTTTAATGTTTTTTATTTTAATACTCCTTCGCCTCTCGTAACTGATAGCCCATGGTTTTATATTTCTTTAGGGACTATGATTTTAGGAACACAATTGTTTTTGGCTGGTTTTATTGGTGAATTGTTTTTAAGGTCTAAAAAAAACAATCCGAATTATCAAATTTCAAAAGAAATATAAATTTCAGTAATAATAAAGAAGACATTTTATATATTAAGTAAATAATTTATTTCTCCAAAAAATAATAAAACTATATGAGTACTCAAAACATTATCGCCGTAGCCAAAAAATGGTTGACATCAACTTTTGACCAAGACACTCAAGAGGAAGTTCAAAATTTAATCGACTCTAATTCTGATATTTTAGCAGATAGTTTTTACAAAGATTTAGAATTTGGAACCGGAGGTATTAGAGGCCTTATGGGAGCTGGTACAAATCGTATCAATAAATATACTTTGGGAAAAGCAACTCAGGGATTGGCAAATTATATTTTACGGCAAAATAATAACTCACAAGACAGTGTTGTAATTGCCTATGATTGTAGACACAATAGTGATACATTGGCAAAAACTGTAGCAGATGTATTGACAGCAAATGGGATTAAAGTATTTCTTTTTGAGGCCCTGCGTACAACTCCAGAATTATCTTTTGCCGTTAATTATTTAAACTGTACGGCAGGAATCGTATTGACAGCATCTCACAATCCTCCTGAATATAATGGATATAAAGTTTACTGGAAAGACGGTGGACAAATTGTACCTCCTAATGATAGTGGTATAATTGACTTAGTAAATAAATTAGATTTTTCTGAAATAAAATTTGATGCTGATTCTAATTTGTTAGAATATATAGGTGAAGAGGTAGACAATGCCTTTACGGATGCATCTGTAAAAAACGGTTGTTTGGAGTTGTCTAATAGAGATGATTTAACAATTGTATTCACATCATTACACGGAACTGCTATTACAGCAATGCCACAAACTTTTGAAAAGGCTGGTTATAAAAATGTTCATATCGTTGAGGAACAGCGTAAACCAGACGGGAATTTTCCTACCGTAGCATCTCCTAATCCAGAAGAACCTGCGGCGTTAAAAATGGCTTTAGAGTTAGCCGACAAAGTTGGTGCAGACATTGTAATTGGTACAGACCCTGATAGTGATCGAGTTGGAATTGCTGTAAGAGATTTAAATGGGAATTTAAAACTTTTAAATGGGAATCAGACAATGGTTGTCATGACTGATTTTTTAATGAAGAAATGGCAAAAAGAAGATCGAATTAACGGAAAACAATTTGTTGGTACTACTATTGTATCGACTGATTTGGTTGCTGAAGTAGCCAATTCTTATAACGTAGAAACTAAAATTTGTTTAACAGGTTTTAAATGGATTGCCAAAATGATTGTGGATTACTCTGAACTGGAATTTATTGGAGGTGGTGAAGAAAGTTTTGGATATATGGTAAGTGATTTTGTAAGAGATAAAGATGCAATTACTTCTGCTCTTTTGGCTTGTGAAATTGCTACATATGCGAAATCTCAAGGAAGTTCTTTTTATAATGAATTACTTCAACTATATGTAAAACATAATTTATACAAAGAACATTTAATATCTATTACTAAAAAAGGAATGGATGGCGCAGCCAAGATTACACAAATGATGGTTGATTTGAGAGCAAATGCTCCTCAAGAAATAGATGGAGAGAAAGTTGTATTTGCATATGATTATGAATTTTCTATCTGTAAAAACTTAGTTACAGGAGAAGAAACTACAATTGATATGCCTAAATCTAATGTCTTGATTTTTTATACAGAAAAAGGTACACGAGTAGCGGCTAGACCTAGTGGAACAGAACCTAAAATAAAATTCTATTTTAGTGTGAATAGTACTTGCGATTCAATTGACTGCGTAGATCTTGTTGAAAAGGAATTGAGTGTAAAAATTCAAAGAATTATTAAAGAGCTGAATCTTTAATAAAAAGCTATATAATAAAAAAACTCATTTACAATATCTAAAATGAGTTTTTTATTTACCGATACTTGGTTAGGTTTGTCTCTACTATAATAATGAAAGAGTTTTATCTTCCCATAATTCAAATATATAAGGGTATGAACTTGATTAAATCGTGCCAAGAAAAGGTTGATGCTCACATATGAAAGGGTTGAGTTATGATTTAGTTTGTTGATCTTTAAGGTTTACTTATAGAATGTATTGTTTTTTTTATAGCACCTGTATCATTGCACTGTTCGATGTTTTTGAGTAAACTAAAATTGTTAAAAGGGTAAGGGTCTTCATCGTAAATATCAGCTAGTGGAATAAGTACAAATTTTCTTTCCAAAGTCCTTGGGTGTGGGATAATCAAGTTTTGACTAGTAATTTTAATACTTTCGTAAAGTATGATGTCAATATCAATATTTCTATTTTGATATTCCTGTGTGTCTTTTCTTTTTCTTCCTAGTGTTTTTTCCAACTCTAGAATGTTGCTTAATAGTTCGTTAGGTTGGAGAGTTGTTTTTGTTTTCAAGCAAAGGTTATAAAAAACATCACCTTCAAATCCCCAAGAAGGTGTTTCGTAGATGTTTGAAATTTGTATAATTTTTCCGATGTTTATATCAATCGCATTGACTGCATTTTTTAAGTTCTCTAACTTATCTCCAAGATTACTACCCAATGAAAGATAAGAAGTAAAAGTTTGATTCATAATTTAATTTTAAAATCGGATATGATTATGTTCAATCCTTTAATGCCAAATGATTTTCAGAATGGTTGATAATAAATTTGAATTATTTTTCTTTAGATGAAATAAAAAATATAATCCTAGTCTAGGTTACGGTTCTATTTAATATTGAAATATAAAGGAAATAGAAACTAATTTAATCAATCATTTTGATGTTTATCTGGTATAAGTTAAGTAACTGATGTATATTTCACAATCACAAAGAAACAAAAGAAAATAGAATAGTTTATATTTGTTTTAAAAAAATAACATGAATTTTCTTAAAAATATTATTTCGTCAGCCATTGGCTTTATGGTTGCAGCAGGTTTTCTAATTATATTTACTGTTGTGGTTGTCGTAGTTTTGGGTAGTGATAACGAAGTAAAAGTTAGTGAGAATAGTATACTTCGATTAGAATTGAATAAAGAGATAAAGGACTTTGCTCCTATGGAGATCGATCCGTTTGCTCAAATTCTTGGGCTTCCTCCACAATATTTGGGACTTAATGAGATTCTGTCTGCAATTGAAAAAGCGAAATCAGACCCTAGAATAAAGGGAATAAGTATTGAAGGTGATTTGGCTAGTGGTGGGATTACTCAGTTATTTGCCATTCGAAATGCGATTGTTGATTTTAAATATTCAGGAAAGCCCGTGTTTGCTTATGCAGATACTTACGGACAAAGAGAATATTTTTTAAGTTCCGTTGCAGACTCTGTATTTGTGAGTCCTGTTGGACAAGTGGAGTTGAAGGGATTGACGTCTGAAATTTTGTTTTTTAAAGATTTTCAGGATAAATATGGTATCAAGATGGAGGTGATTCGTCATGGTAAATACAAAAGTGCTGTTGAGCCTTTTATTGCAAATAAAATGAGTGAATCTAATAGGATCCAAATAAAAGAATTACTCGGGTCATTATGGTTTGATATGGTAGATGCTATTTCTCTTTCCAGAGGTCTTTCTGTTGATGGAATTAATGAAATTGCTGATGGATTGTTAGGAAGAACTTCAGAACGGTCTTTAAAAAATAATTTGGTAGACGGTGTATTGTATAAAGATGAGTACAAGGAGAAATTAAAGAATATTATTTCTGTTGAAAAATACGAGACAACAAGATTGATTGATTATATACAATCGAATATGTCTTTTGATTTTGAAGCAAATTCTGATGCAGCTAAAATTGCTGTCATTTATGCCCAAGGAGATATCATTTATGGAGAAGGAGACGAAGAGAGTATTGGCCAAGGAATGATGGTTAAGGCTATAAATAAAGCAGCAAAAAACGACGCTATCAAAGCGATTGTTTTACGAGTTAATTCACCTGGAGGTAGTGCGCTTGCGTCAGATTTAATTTGGAGAGCTTTAGAAACGGCCAAAAAGGAAAAGCCATTAGTGGTTTCTATGGGGGATTATGCCGCTTCTGGAGGCTATTATATATCGTGTAATGCAGATAGTATTTTTGCTGAATCAGCTACTGTTACAGGGTCTATAGGTGTATTTGGTATATTACCTAATGCAAGTGAGTTTACAAATAAAATTGGAATTTATTCTGAAAAAGTAAATACTAATAATAGTCCTTCTTATAGCCCTTTTTCAAAATTAGATCCAAAATTTCATGAAGTAACCAAAGAAAGTGTGGATCAAATATATAAAACTTTTGTGTCTAAAGTAGCTAAGGGGAGAGGAATGAGTTTTGACGAAGTTGATCAATTAGCTCAAGGAAGAGTTTGGACTGGTAAACAAGCAAAGGAGAATGGTTTGATTGATGCCGTTGGAAGCCTTGAAAATGCAATTTCATCAGCAGCATTATTGGCTGAAATTGAGGATTATAAAATTGAAAATTACCCTAAATATGAAAAGGATATTAGAGAGTCTTTTAGAAAGATGCCGTTTATGAATTTAAAAGAAGACCTAATGAAAGAATGGTTGGGGGATGCTAATTTTATTTTGTTTAAACAATTAAATACGTTTAAGTCTGTTGAAGGTATTCAGATGGGGCTTCCTTATCTGTTAAAAATAAAATAAAAATGTATGCAAAAGAGGATATTTGAATTGTGATTTATACCATTTTAACATTCAAATGACGGATTAAATTCGTTTATTTTTCATTCATATTTCACACAAAAACAAAATCGTAACGGGGCTATGCTTCTATTTTTATTGCTTATCTGAATAAAAGAAGACCGTTGCAAGGTACATGACAAAAACAAACATCCAAACTTAGGATATAAATCATTGTTTGTTAGCTTATTAAGATGTATATTCAAGCCATGAAACTACAAATAACACCTACTTTTGCAGATAGCATTTGTGATTTACG
>NZ_JBAHZZ010000175.1:0-8398 GCF_037132785.1 Flavicella sp.
CTGATTTCTCACAACCTTTTGTGCCACAACATTTACTACATATAAAACCTTCAGACCATTTTATTTTTGCCAAATAAGCTTTACATGATTCATCATTTGGCAGTTCTTTTATAAAACTCAGTATATTTTGACCTTGAAAAACATCCATATCTGTTATATTTAATGACACTAAGATACAGAAACTAAATGACTAACTTAGTAAATTAAATTTAAGAAAATGAAAGTATTACCCTAATATAGGTTTGATAGCATATTATTAATTTTAATATCAAATAGGTCTTATACCAAATAAACATCAAAAGGATTGATTAAATTAGTTTCTATTTCCTTTATGTTTCAATATAAAATAGAACTGTAACTAGGCTATGCTTATGTTTTTTATTTCATCTAAAGAAAACAATAATTCAAATTTATTAGCAACCAATCTGAAATTCAGTTGGTATTATATTTCTTGCTAGAATACTGAGATTAAAGTAAAAAATTACGTAATTTTATTAAAAAAAATATTATGAAAAAGTACCTATTTGTTCTACTGTGTATATGTTATAAATTTGGTTTAGCACAAAGCTTTGATGATGGAGTCTTAAGCTATACGATTATAGATTCAGATAATAATTACGTTTCCGTTGTAAAATATTATAATTGCCCAACTGGCGCATTAATAATTCCAGAAACGGTAAAACATGAAGAAATAATTTATACAATTATTAGTATAAGTGATTATACATTTGTTAATTGTTTAAGTTTAACAAGTGTCAGTATTCCAGAAGGTGTAACCAGTATATAAAGGGGTGCTTTTTCAGGTTGTTCAAGTTTAACTAATGTCACTATTCCAGAAGGTGTAATAAGTATAGGAAGTAGTGCTTTTGCTGGTTGTACAAGTTTAACAAATGTTACTATTCCAGCGAGTGTGCTAAGTATAGGAGAATGGGCTTTTTATGAATGTTCAAGTTTACTAAGTGTCAGTATTCCAGAGGGGGTAACCAGCATAGGAGGGTATGCTTTTTATCAATGTTCACGTTTAACTAATGTAGTGTTAAATTGGAAAATTCCATTAGATGTAAATTCTAGTGTATTTAATCATGTAGCATATGTAGTTTTATCTGTGCCAAAGGGAACAAAAGAAGACTATGAATTAGCTGGTTTTTGGCAAGATTTTGGAGTTATAAGAGAAGAAGGTGCTTTTTTTAATGATGGAGACTTAGAATATACAATCATAGACTCAGATAATAATTACGTTTCCGTTGCAAAATATGAGACTAACCTAATAGACGTATTAATAATTCCAGAAACGGTAAATAAGGAAGACATAATTTATACCATTACTAGTATAAGTGATCATGCTTTTATTTATTGTTCAAGTTTAACAAGTGTTATTATTCCAGAGAGTGTAATAAGTATAGGCGTAAGTGCTTTTGGAGAATGTTCAAGTTTAACTAATGTCTTTATTCCAGAGAGCGTTATAAGTATAGATTATTATGCTTTTGAAGAATGTTCAAGTTTACTAAGTGTCAGTATTCCAGAAGGTGTAACCAGTATAGAAAGTAGTACTTTTACTGGTTGTTCAAGTTTACTAGGTGTCAGTATTCCAGAGGGGGTAACCAGCATAGGTAGTTTTGCTTTTTCAGGTTGTTCAAGTATAACTAATGTAGTGTTAAATTGGAAAATTCCATTAGCTATAAATTTAAATGTTTTTAGGAATGTGATTTTTGGTAGTATAGTTTTAACTGTACCAAAGGGGACAAAAGAAGACTATGAATTAGCTGGCGTTTGGAAAGAATTTAAGTCTATTACCGAGGCTGATATAAATTAAGTTTAAGAAAACAGAAATATACTACTTTCGGATTTAAGGTAGATGTAAATAGTTGTGTTTTTCAGAAAATATTTTATGTTAAGCAATTATTTTCTAAATAAATTTGCCATTTAAATGTTAGAATGGTATTATTTATTACTTGTTGATTTAGTCTTTAGTAAGCATACTTCCCCACCAATTATTTTTTGGATCAAAGTCTTTAGACAAAAACTGTAAACGTTGAATTTCTAAAGACTGTAATTTTTTAGTCGCTATCTTTTGGATATGTTTTTTTTCTAATATACTGTCATACAAAGGATCTTTTATAGGGTATTTTGCATTTACACTTTTTAAATATATAAAGAGTTCTTTTTCCAATTCTTTGGCCATAGAAGTGTTTTCGGAAATTAGATTATAAGCTTCTTTTAAATCCGTTTTTAAGTTATAAAGTTCATTTCTGTCATCTTCGTAATAGTGAATAAGCTTCCAATCTCCTTTTCTAATAATAGAAGAGGGTTCACCTCCTTGGTTACCATAATGAGGATAGTGCCATATCAATGATCTATTTTTAATCTTTTCTCCTTTTAATAATGGTAGTAAACTTACTCCATCTAAATGTTCTTCAGGTTTAAGTTTAATCCCTACCAAATCCAAGATGGTAGGGTAAAAGTCAGTTCCAGATACGGGTATGTCAGAACTTTTTATTTTGTTTTCTAACCAAGGAACTTTTATAAAATAAGGTTCTTTAATTCCGCCTTCGTATTGATAGCCTTTCCCGCCACGTAAGGGTAGATTAGAGGTAGAAAAAGAATCTCCAGCTGATACACCTCCATTGTCTGAAGTAAAAATCACAATTGTATTTTTATCAAGACCTAAGTCTTTTAATCCTTTTAAGACTAATCCAACAGCATCATCCATGGATTCTACTAGACCAGCATATACAGGATTGTCTTGAGTTTGTCGAATAGGAAGGAATTTAGCCATTTTAAATCCTTTGTCATGAATTCCATTTTTTTCTGCCTTAGCTCTATATTTTGCCCATTTTTCTTGTGATGTTTGAATAGGACCATGTACTGCATAAAAAGATAAATAAGCAAAGAATTTTTTATCTTTATTGACTTTCATAAAGTTAACGGTTTCTTGAGCCAAACGCATGCTTAAATTTTCACCATCTTCTTTATTTTCAAGATTTGGGTTTTCCCAAGGAGAAAAATATCCACCTTTTGGACTTCCAGCATCAAACCCTCCGATATTTATATCAAATCCATGATCTTCAGGCCAGGAACCTTTTCCTCCTAAATGCCATTTACCAGCAAAGTAGGTTGTATATCCTTCTTGCTTTAAGGCTTCAGGAAGAGTTGTGTCTTTATGATCTAGGTTGTGGTTGTATTCCGGTGGTAATAATTTTGAAAAACGTTTTATTTCTCTCCATTTTTCACCTGATCTAGCGCCAATCCAGTCAGTAATTCCATGACGGGCAGGGAATTTTCCGTTGAGAATACTCGCTCTTGAAGGACTACAAACCTGACATGTTGAGTAGCCTTGATTAAAGATCGTTCCTTCGTTTGCAATTCTATCAATATTAGGCGTTTCATAAAAAGAATCGTTTCTTAAGCTTACATCATAATACCCAAAATCATCAGCTAGAATAAACAATACGTTTTTGATCTCCGGTTCGCTCATGTTTTTTGTTGATTTTTCTTTACAAGCACTGAGTATCAATAAGAAAAGGATGAGAGTTGTAATTGAATTATTCATAACGATGGTTTATAATTTGTTTTCTTAAATAAAGTTATTCTATAAGTGAAATAATTAAAAAAGCTATACAGAAAATTGATGCAGATGATGATCTAAATGTTTGGAAAATAGATTATTCCACTCTGTAGAGCTCAAAGCACCAAAAGAAGGAGACTCTTTGTTTTCAAAATACTCTTTTCCTAACAGTTGTGTTTTGTTGATGTATTTAATAAGTTTCGATTTTTCTTTGTCAAAATCTTTAACTTCTGTGATTATAAACTCAGGCGAGGTTCTCATGTTGATTTTATAGGGTTTTTCACCAACAACAATGTTTTTTAACAATAGAGAGAGAATTAGTCTTTGAAATTTATTAGGTTTAGGAGGTGTTTTATCATAAACCATCTCATAGGTAACGCAGCAATGAGCTAACATTTGGGCTACATCCATTTTTCCCCAAACAGCAGAAGAATCAAGTTTTAATTTTTCTATTCTATCAATAACTTGCTCGCTTATTTTTTTGTCGAATAGATTTTCCATGTGTTATTTTTTTTTCATGTCTATTAAAACAGAAAAAGTACTGTTAATATCTTCTTCTTTCACTACAATTGTCATTTCGTGTGTGGTAGAAATAATTTCTTGAACAGAAATTCCTGCCCATGCTAATTGCTTTAGTATAAAATAATACACTCCAGATTGTTCTACATTGGTTTTGGGTAGTTTTATAGTAATAGAAGCAAGTTCAGTATGCCCATAAAGTAAAATTTCTTTTGAAAATAATTCTTTTACTTGATCTTCTAAGTTTTTACTTGTTACAATATTTGTTTCAAAAATCCCTTGAGAAATGGTAAAGAAATAATCTTTATCCTCTCCAATTTTATTTAATAAAGATGAAATAGACCGTAAAAGAGTAGGGGTGTTTTTATAAGTAAAAGTACACAGGTTAGAACGTACGATAAAATCACCTAATGAAAATGTAAATTTCCGTATGTTTTTTCTGATTCTTAACAGATTAGAAGGAGATAGCCTGTTGATAGCCATCATAATAGCTCCAGACTTCACTTCCTTTCCTAAGTCAATTTCTACATCTTCTTGTATCGCTCTAGCTAAGGAAGATACGTTGATTAATTTATCATTGAGAGCTTCTTCGTAAAAAGGTGTTTTTCGTATGATACTTTCTACAGATTCTTGTATGGTTTTCATGCGTGTTTAATTTTAAACAATTTATAACAAAGTGTAAATATATTACAAAAGTTTGCTGAAAATTAACAATTATAGGATTTTTGCTAAACATTTTGAAGCACCGATAAAAGATAGTTTGGTCGTTGTTTATTCGTATTTCAGAAAGGAAACTAAAAATCACATAAAATGAAAATTTTAAAATTTGGTGGAACTTCAGTTGGAAGTCCCGAAAGCATAAAAAAAGTTGCAGAAATTGTTGCTGATATTGAGGGAGAAAAAATAGTAGTATTGTCGGCAATGTCTCAAACAACCAATGTTTTACACCAAATCACAGATGCTATAGGCGCTTCTAATTTTGTAGAAGCAAATTCAATTCTTGACATGATGGTTGATCGTTATAAAACGGTTATCGAAGGATTGTATTCTACAGATAATATTAAAAAGACCGCCAATGCTTTTATAGAAGAACGTTTCGATTTTATCAAGTCTTATGCTCATGAAGGTTCTGTAGAGTATATTTCAGCAATAGAAAAAATAATTGTAGCTCAAGGAGAGATTCTCTCTACAAACTTATTTGATATGTATATGAATGAAATCAAGGTAGAATCAAGTTTATTATCAGCCTTTGATTTTATGAGAATTGATGAAGCAGGGGAACCTGATTCTGATTTTATTACAGAGAGTTTAGGAAATATTGTAGAAGCAAATCCGAATACATCAATTTATATTACTCAAGGATATATTTGTTTGAGTCATTTAGGAGATGTAGATAATTTAAAACGTGGAGGTAGTGATTATTCTGCATCTTTAATTGGAGCAGCTATCCAAGCTGAAGAAATTCAAATCTGGACGGATATTGATGGGATGCATAATAATGATCCTCGTTATGTTGATAATACATTTTCGCTAAAAGAAATATCTTTTGATGAAGCAGCTGAATTGGCTTATTTTGGAGCTAAAATTTTACACCCACAAAGTGTAATTCCAGCGAAGGAAAAAAATATTCCTGTATTATTAAAAAACACATTTAATCCAGAATCTGCAGGGACAATTATTTGTAACTGTAGTGTTCCTGCTAGTAAAGTTAGAGCAATTGCAGCTAAAGATGGAATTACTGCAATTAGAATTAAGTCGTACCGAATGTTAATGGCTTATGGTTTCTTAAAAAATATATTCGAGGTTTTTGAAAAGTTCAAAACATCTATTGATATGGTTACTACCTCTGAAGTTGCAGTTTCATTAACGATTGATGATGATTCAAATTTAGATAAAATTGTTAAGGAGCTCGAAAATATAGGCATTGTAAAAGTCGATACCGATTTAAGTATTATTTGTTTGGCTGGAGATTTTTCCGAAAAACAAAAAGGAGGTAGTGCAGCTATTTTTAATAGTTTGACAAATATTCCAATTAGAATGATTTCTTATGGAGGAAGTAACTATAATGTTTCTCTTTTAGTGAATTCTATAGATAAAATTAAGGCTCTAAGAGATTTGAACAAAGGAGTGTTTACTGAAAATTAAAAACCATATATCAGAGACTAAAGTTCTAGCTTTAGTCTTTTAAGAATCATTTTAAATAGAGGAGCAGAACTTTAATATTCTGTCATAAATAATAAAAGCAATAGAGTTTTAAGAAACTTTTTTTACTTTTGCGTTTCATAAATTAAGAAATTACTACAATGGCAATTATAATAACAGACGAATGTATTAACTGTGGAGCTTGTGAGCCAGAATGTCCAAACAATGCAATTTATGAAGGTGCAGAAGATTGGCATTATTCAGATGGTACAGAACTATCTGGAGATATCGTATTACCAAACGGGAATAAGGCTAATGCAGATGATGATCAAGAAGCTGTAGATGATGAAGTTTATTTTATCGTTCCAAACAAATGTACAGAGTGTAAAGGTTTTCATGACGAACCTCAATGTGCTGCTGTTTGTCCAGTGGATTGTTGTATCCCTGATGATGATAATGTTGAAACAGAAGAAGAGCTTTTAGGAAAGAAATCATTTATGCACGGAGAGTAATCCTTCCAACTATAATAAAATAAGATCCCGCTATATTTTTAAATATAGCGGGATTTTTTATAGGCTTATGTCCTGGTGAAATTGATTTTTAATCTCTGATTTTTATAGGAATAAAATTTCAAGAATTGATTATCTTTGCAAACTGAAAGTTGATAATTATCAATATCTCTTTTTAGAATAATAAATTAAAGCAATTATTGCTAATAAAATATAGAAGAATATGAAAGCAGGAATCGTAGGATTACCAAATGTTGGGAAGTCAACTTTATTCAATTGTCTATCAAATGCAAAAGCACAAAGTGCAAATTTTCCTTTTTGTACTATTGAACCTAATGTGGGAGTTGTGAATGTACCAGACGCTAGAGTTGAGAAATTAGAGAGCATGGTAAACCCAGAGCGTGTTGTTCCTGCAACGGTAGAAATTGTTGATATTGCTGGTTTGGTAAAAGGCGCAAGTAAAGGAGAAGGATTGGGAAATCAATTTTTAGGAAATATTAGAGAAACGGATGCTATTATCCATGTGATTCGTTGTTTTGATGACGATAATATCATTCATGTAGATGAATCTATAGATCCTGTTAGAGATAAGGAGACAATTGATATTGAGTTGCAATTAAAAGATTTGGAAACTGTTGAAAAGCGTATAGAGCGTGTAAAACGGAATGCAAAAACTGGAAATAAAGAAGCTGCAGCAGAGTTTGATGTTTTGTCTAAAATACAAGCCACTCTTTTAGAAGGAAAGTCTGTTAGAACCATAGAGTTTACTGAAAAAGAATTAGAGTTTGTAAAACCAATGCAGTTTATTACAGAAAAGCCGGTTATGTATGTTTGTAATGTAGATGAGAGCGCAGCTGTTTCAGGGAATGATTATGTAGAACAAGTAAGAGAAGCAGTGAAAGGTGAAAATGCTGAAATTATTGTTTTGGCAGTTGGTATAGAAGCGGATATAAACGAGTTAGATGATTATGAAGAGCGTCAAGTGTTTTTAGAGGATATGGGTTTAAATGAACCTGGTTCGGCTAGATTGATTCGTTCAGCATATAAATTATTAAATCTGCAAACTTACTTTACAGTAGGTGTCAAAGAAGTAAGAGCTTGGACAATTAATATTGGAGATACGGCCCCTCAAGCTGCTGGAGTAATTCATACAGACTTTGAAAAAGGATTTATTCGTGCAGAAGTTATTAAATATGATGACTATGTGAAATTTGGTTCTGAAGTTAAAATTAAAGAAGCAGGTAAATTAGGGGTAGAAGGAAAAGAATATATTGTTGCTGATGGTGATATTATGAACTTTAGATTTAATGTCTAGTTTATAGCATATAAATAATAAAAAAGCCCAACCTTCATTCAATAACTTAACGCAACAAATCTAAATTTATAGATTTGTAAAATGGTAGTAAAAAAACATAGACGACTTACCCGTAAAGAAAGAGTACAAATTGAGACTCTTTTAAATGAAAAAAAATCAAAATCCTACATTGCTAAAACTCTAAATAGAGCGCGTTCAACAATTAGTAGAGAAGTTAATAAATGGGTTGAAAAAAAGACAGATAAATACGATGCAGACCTAGCACATTGGTTTGTGAAACAAGATTATTTAAACAAAAGAAACCTTGATAAAATAAGTACCTATTCTTTACTGAAGTTTTTTGTCTAT
>NZ_JBAHZZ010000182.1:0-25073 GCF_037132785.1 Flavicella sp.
AAAACTAAAGGAAAATGAACCAAAAAATAGATCCATAACTAACATAAACAATGAAAATAAGAAAAAAAAATATAAATTTTAGATTTAAAAAGTCAAAATTGAAATCTAAAAATGAAAAGAGCATTATGCAACGGTCTTGACGTAATAATAATTTGGAATATTTTTTATTCAGATAAGCAATATAAACAGAAGCATAGCCCCGTTACGGTTTTGTTTTTGTGAGAAACATAAATGAAAAGGAAACGAATTTAATGCGTCATTTGAATGTTAAAATGGTATTATTTAGCTCTCGCCAAAAAACAACAAATTTAGCCTGTCAATTTAAATGACATAAGAAATCCTTATAATTTAAAAAGACGTTTGATAAACCTACTAAGCGATTAAAACAATGTGGGTTGAGAATTATCATCCTCTGAAATGACATCTTCCGTTACCTCAATATTATCTAAAACAGGAGGAATATATGGATTTGGCTCTAAAATTTTTACTTGTTTTATTTTATCTGTTGACAACTGATTACCAATTGCTTTGATTCCTTTAACAGCGATAAATTGCTCAAATTCTACTATAATAGAATCTAAATTTCTTTTTGAAAAGAAAACCTCTGCATTGGGTCTGTAATCCGTAGCAACTGTTTCCAACTGTGATTTTTCATGATCTGTTATAAATTTATCCTCTCTTTCTGGATGATCAATCATAAATCGTTTTACAAAATATTTTGCCTTTTCACCATCAAAATAAATGGCAGAGATAGGTTTGTTTGGCTCCCATTTTTCTAAAACAATCATATCCTCTTCAAAATGATAATTAAGCAACGGTGTTATGGTTTTTGCAATACCTGACTTAGTCAGAATTAACAACTTGTCTTCAGCAGTAAACTCTCCTAACAACTTTCCTCTTTCATCTACATTTAAACGTTGAACCGTATCATCAAACCATATTTTTCTCGGTTTAAGAGTAGATTTACCTGCCGATTTAAATTCTATTTTTCTGATAGATAGTTTTGTTATTAAATTCCCTTTTGATGAACGTCCTTTTATCAATAGGTCTGAGAAATCAATATCCCATTTTAATTTTTTTACACTTCCTACGGTTCTTAAATTAACCGTAACTAATTCTGCTTCACCGTTTAGATTTGCAGAAAAATAATAAATTACAGATCCTTTATTGCCAGCAGTTAGATGGTATTCTTTATCTCTGGTAATACTCGTCACATTAAATCGTTTCATATAACTGGGACCTTGTTTTCCATCTCGATACATCAAATTATAAACCGTTCGCTTATCTCCTTTTTTAAATACTGCCAAATAAATAATATCTTTACCTACAAAAGTTTTAGTCGCTACTTTTGTAATCATCATTGTTCCATTTTTTCTAAAGATGATTATATCATCAATATCCGAACAATCGGCAACAAATTCATCTTTTTTTAATGATGTTCCTATAAAACCTTCTTCTCTATTTACATAGATTTTGGTATTACTCAATGCTACTTTAGAAGCAATGATATCGTCAAAAGTTCTGATTTCAGTTTTACGTTCTTTACCTTTCCCATAGGTATCTTTTAAGCGCTTAAAATAACTAATGGAAAACTCAATCAAATTGTCCAATTTATCTTTCACATCCGTTATTTTATCCTCAAGAGATTCTATAAACTGCTTTGCTTTATCTATATCAAACTTTGAAATTTTCTTGATTCTAATTTCAGTTAAGCGCAAAATATCATCTGTAGTAACTTTTCGTTTTAAGTGGGTTGTAAAAGGCTTTAATCCTAAATCAATGGCTGCAATTACTCCGTCCCAAGTTTCAACTTCTTCTATATCACGATAGATTCTATTTTCAATAAAAATCCGCTCCAAAGAAGCAAAATGCCATTGTTCATTCAGTTCTTCTAATTGAATTTCAAGTTCTCTCTTTAACAATTCTACCGTATGATCTGTAGATCGTTTTAATTGCTCAGTAACACCGATAAATAAAGGCTTATGATTTTCAATGATACAACTTAATGGAGATATAGAAGATTCACAATTGGTAAATGCATACAGGGCATCTATCGTTTTATCAGGTGATACATTGGGAGGAAGGTGGATTAAAATTTCTACCTCAGCAGCAGTATTGTCTTCAATTTTCTTTATTTTTATCTTTGATTTTTCATTTGCTTTCAATATGGAATCAATCAAAGACGAAGTGGTACTTGCAAAAGGAATTTCTGTAATTGCTAAAGTTTTTTTATCTACCTGATTTATTCTCGCTCTGACTCTAACTTTCCCCCCTCTTTCTCCATCATTATAATTGGTGAAATCAGCGATTCCCCCAGTTAAAAAATCGGGAACTATTTTAAAACTCCTGCCTTTTAGGTATTTAACAGAAGCATCAATCAGCTCTATAAAATTATGAGGCAGTACTTTGGTTGATAACCCAACGGCAATTCCTTCTGCTCCTTGGGCTAATAATAACGGAAATTTTACAGGTAGATGTATCGGTTCTTTTCTACGACCATCATAAGATGCTTGCCAATGAGTAGTTTTTGGGTTAAACACAACATCCATAGCAAATTTTGACAATCTAGCTTCAATATACCTTGAAGCAGCTGCACGATCACCAGTAAAGATATTCCCCCAGTTTCCTTGCATATCTATCAGCAATTCTTTTTGTCCCAATTGAACCAACGCATCTGCTATTGAACTATCTCCATGTGGGTGATACTGCATGGTGTGCCCAACCAAATTTGCTACTTTATTATAACGTCCATCATCCAAATCTTTCATAGACTGCATAATTCTACGCTGTACGGGTTTAAAACCATCGTCCAAAGCAGGAACAGCTCTTTCTAGGATCACATACGAAGCATAGTCTAAAAACCATTCTTTATACATTCCGGTTACTTTCGTAATCGTTTCTTGTTTCTCTTCTGTGCCGTTATTTTCTTGCTCGTTTTCTTGCATTCTATTAGGATATGTCTTCTATGTTGATTGACTGCTTTTTTATTCTGAACTGATTCGGAACCTCTTTCATTTGGTAGAATTCTATATTATTATAACCGTAAGATTGTAAATATTCAATTTCATTTTTGATTTCTTCAAATGGAACTTTTAAACCGAAGATGACTTTTTCAACAACTACACCTAAACTTGAAAAAGATTCAATATAATAATCCTCTAATTTATCTAAGTCATAGTACTTTGTTAAAACCTGCCTTATTTCTTCTTCATAACTCCACCTATTTACTTTTATAACTTATTAAATGGTTAAGAGCATCACTATTCACTTTTTCAGATAACCCCCGTCCAAACAGCTTTCTCTCAAACTTATTATTTTTAGGATATTCTACTTTTAAATAAAAACCTCCATTGTCTTTGTTTTTTTCTATATTGTACCCAACACATATACCTTTGTGTTTATCTGCATAATGAGACCACATCAAGATTTCCTTATAATTTTCACTAAAACAACTAATTCTATGCCTTGAAGAATTTCCTTCTAATACTTTATATTCAGAGTCTTTAATCACTCTTAATATATTATTTATTTCAAGATCTGACAAGTTAGGATAATGTATTAATACTTCTTCTTTTGATGAATCTGATTTTATATCAAAAGGGTCATTAAAGTCTTTGGGGTTAGAAAATCGTATCGTTTTATCTTTTAAAACTTTTTCAATTCCCGTTTCAAAATCATAAAACTGATAAATAACATCTGGGATATTGTTTTCTTCTTGCATGTTACTCTTTTAAACTTTCAAATAAACCTTCCAAATTTTGTTTCAACGTTGGTCTTTGTGTTATTTCATGAAAGGCAATGGCATCTTTTGCATAATAATGAAAAACCATACTTTTTCTTGTTCTGTTTTTATCTAAAACCTTTTCTCCTCCATGAACCAAATTTGCATGCCAAATTAAAACATCTCCTTTTTTTGCCAAAAAGTGTTGTTTTTCTAATTGATTTACATCCAATAAATTTTGGATGTTTTTTAGATATTCATCATAGCCTTTAGTTCCTAAAAAAAATAGACTGCCTTCATTATTAAAATTCTTATTCATAAAATAAGGCAATTTATGAGACCCTTTATAATAATACAATGGGCCGTTTTTCTCATCAATATCTTCCAACGCCACCCATATTGCAATCAAATTCCCTTTTGGAAATGTAGACATACTAATTGAATCCGAATGTGCACCTTGTTGACTTCCTGTTAAAAAATTAATACTTTGAAACAAACTAACCTGCTTATTTAACAAGGTTTCTAAAATCGAAATTATTTTTTTATGGGCACCAATATTAAATAATAATTTTGATTTGTGAATGGCAAACATAATCTTATTGCCATTTTCAAACTTTACTTTTTTTGCTTCTAATAACTCATCTATTTTTCCATTAAAACGATCTACCTCTTCAGAAGAAAAATAATTTTTTAAAACTACATATCCATTATCCGACCATAATAATAATTCTTTTTGAATTTTTTCATCAAGTTCAAGAAATCTATCTGATTTAAACAATTCCTGCTTAGAATTTTTTTTATCGTAAATATTAACCTCTTCCTCTAGCCCTTCAAAATCACTTGCTGAAACAGATGAATAATATTTTTTTGAAAGTCCAAATTTCTTATATAAAGATACATTGTGCATCAATTTTTTCTTATGGAAAAAATTATATATTTGAAAAGTTGGTTTAAATGTTTTTACTGTTTTTTTTATCATTAGTCAACAATATCCAATTCAACTTTTAAATTTTCAATAATAAATTTTTGTCTATCCGGAGTGTTTTTACCCATATAAAACTCTAGCATTTTATCTATCGGCACCTCTTTGTCCAACATAACGGGATCTAAGCGGATATTTTCACCAATAAAATGCACAAATTCATTTGGCGAGATTTCTCCCAATCCTTTAAATCGAGTAATTTCTGGTTTTCCTGATAATTTACCCAGTGCATTTCTTCTTTCTTCTTCAGAATAACAATAAACAGTTTCTTTTTTATTTCTCACTCTAAACAGGGGTGTTTCTAAAATAAACAAATGCCCTTCTTTGATCACTTCAGGAAAAAACTGTAAAAAGAATGTAATCAACAATAATCGAATATGCATTCCGTCAACATCAGCATCTGTAGCAATTACAATATTGTTATAACGCAAATTTTCTAAACTTTCTTCAATGTTCAATGCTGCTTGTAATAAATTGAATTCTTCATTCTCATACACTACTTTTTTACTCATCCCATATGAGTTCAAAGGTTTTCCTTTTAAACTAAAAACAGCTTGGGTATTAACGTTTCTCGATTTTGTAATAGACCCACTCGCAGAATCTCCCTCTGTAATAAACAAAGTAGTATCTAAGCGGTTTTCATTTTTTAAATCGCCCAAATGTACACGGCAGTCTCTCAACTTTTTATTGTGAAGGTTTGCTTTTTTAGCACGATCTCTTGCCAGTTTACGCACTCCAGACAATTCCTTTCGTTCTCTTTCTGCCTGTAATATTTTTCTTTGAATCTGCTCTGCAGTATCAGGATTTTTATGAAGATAGTTATCTAACTTTGTCTTTATAAAATCATTGATAAAAGTTCTTACCGTTGGCAAACCTCCTCCCATCTCTGTGGATCCTAATTTTGTTTTGGTTTGACTTTCAAAAATTGGTTCCATTACCTTAATGCTAATCGCAGATACAATGGATTTTCGGATATCTGATGCTTCAAAAGACTTTCCGAAAAATTCTCGAATCGTTTTTACAATCGCTTCTCTAAAAGCAATCTGATGCGTTCCTCCTTGGGTGGTATGCTGCCCGTTCACAAAGGAATGGTACTCTTCGCTATATTGGGTTTTACTATGGGTCATTGCCAGCTCTATATCCTCAGCTTTTAAATGAATTATAGGATAAGCTCTATCTTCTTCATTTGTATTTTCTTCTAGCAAATCTTTTAATCCGCCATTTGAATAATATTTTTCTCCATTAAAAACAATTGTCAAACCGGTATTTAAATACACATAGTTTTTAATCATTTTTATCACATATTCATTTCGGTATTTACAATTCGCAAAGATGCTAATATCTGGTGTAAAAGAAACTCTTGTTCCTTTTCGCTGACTAGAACTTTCAACTTTACTTTCAGAAATCAATTCTCCTTTTTCAAACTCCGCATAAACAGTTTTCCCATCTCGAATAGATTGTACCCGAAAATAGGACGAAAGTGCATTCACTGCTTTTGTACCAACTCCGTTTAGTCCAACTGATTTTTTAAAAGCTTTGGAGTCATATTTTCCACCAGTATTCATTTTAGAAACTACATCAACTACTTTTCCTAATGGAATCCCACGTCCATAATCTCGTATAACAACACTAGTGTTTTTAACAGTAATCTCAATAGTTTTACCTGCATTCATCACAAACTCATCAATAGAGTTGTCTAACACCTCTTTGATAAGAATATAAATTCCATCATCTTGTGAAGTTCCATCGCCCAATTTTCCAATATACATTCCAGGTCGCATTCTAATATGCTCTTTCCAATCAAGAGACCGTATATTATCCTCTGTATAAGTAGTTTCTGCCATTTTTTATTTGCTAATACTAGGTTGATTGATGCAATCCCTTATCAAAAATTAATAAATAGGATATAAACCTTGCTAAAATAAGAATTTAGACCAAAAATAAAAAGAGGAAAACAAATAATTATAAACAAGTTTTTAAACGTTTCTAACTGGATATTGAAAATTAATTATTGGTTATCGCTATCCTAACCACAACATAGATGATAACTAAAATTCATAAATGCCATAAAACAGTTAAATCTGTTTTTTAATTCTTATCCTTCGTTAAGCATTAAAAGGTTGCCTTTCTTTGATGAACACTTTTTTTCCTTAGCAAACTTTTGCGGTTGCTTTGTAAACTTTGCTATCATAACTTTTAGCATTCAGAAAATCACAAATAAGTTAGAAAAATTTATTTTGCTATACAAAATAAAAAAAGTCCCACCGAAGCAGGACTTAAGACTTTCATCTACGGCATATAGCCTTATTGTGATAAGAATAAAGATTAGAGTTCTTTTTTTTCACATTCAAATATAGAAATTTTAAACGAAAAATATTACGAAAACCTGCATAAAATTTATTTTTTGTTTTATATCTTTAAATTTCTAAAAAGATTGCACAAGATGACAAAAACGCTAGGACTAGATTTAGGAACCAATTCTATTGGTTGGGCATTGATTGAAGATAAAAAACTTGATGACAAAGGTGTTTTAATATTTTCAGAAGGAGTCAAAAAAGAAAATGGAATTGAAAAATCTAAAACTGCCGAAAGAACGGCCTTTAGAAGTTCTAGAAGACTAAAATTCAGACGAAAGATCAGAAAATACCAAACTCTTTTGGTACTAGCAAAGTACAACCTGTGTCCGTTAACTGTTGAGGAAGTAGAAGAATGGCGGAAATCTAATTTCAAAAACTACCCAACTAAACCTGAGTTTTTAAATTGGTTAAAAACAGATGAGGCCTTAAATATTAATCCCTATTATTTTAGAGACAAAGCTAGTAAAGTAAAAATTAACAATTATGATCTAGGTAGAGCTTTCTATCATATTGCGCAACGACGAGGTTTTTTAAGTAACCGACTAGATCAATCTGACAAAGGTGTTATAGAAAAAATACAACCTGAATTATCCGCTAAAATTAATGAGGCGGAAAATCTTATTCAAGTACACTCTTCTGTTAATGAATATTACGAGCAGTTTGACATCATTGATAAAAAAACCAAAGACTTAAATGCTGGAGAGAATGAATTAAAAAAACTATACAATAGTTTTTTAAAAATTTATAAAGAAAAAATATCCACAAAAGAAGTAAAACAAAAGCTTTTAGAAAGGCTTTATAAAAAAGAAAACCTAGGAGCCGTTAAAAAAGGAATTTCAGATTTAGATGAAGCTATTTTGAATTCAAAATGCAAAACTCTAGGTCAATATTTTTGGAGAATTTACAACGAAGATAGAAATAACGTTGACAATAAAATTCGTAACAAATATACTTCAAGAGAAGATCATTACTTAAAAGAATTTGAAATTATCTGTACAGCACAAAACCTTGCAGGTATTGACTATTCAAAAAAAGATGCAAATCAAAGATATAATGGTTTTGTAAAAGAATTATACAAAGCCATATTTTACCAACGCCCTCTAAAGTCACAAAAAGGATTGGTTGGAAAATGTTCTTTAGAAGCAAGTCGTACAAGATGCGCAAGCTCTAGACCCGAATTTGAAGAGTTTAGAATGTATAGTTTTATCAATAATATTAAAATAAAAACGAGCGACAATGAAAATTACAGACTTTTAAATAGTGAAGAAAGAACCAAAATTATTAATTCCTTTTACCGAAAATCCAAACCAACATTTGCTTTTGAAGACCTGAAAAAAATATTAGGTGTAAATCATTTATATAATTACAAAGACAAATCTACTATTAGTGGATGCCCTACAATTGCCAATTTAATTAATGTTTTTGGAAAAGAATATAAAAATATAATTTTCGAAAATTATACCGATAAAAACATTACCGATAGAAAAACGAATAAAACCACCCGTTTCAAAACACCAAATGAAGTAATTGCAGATATCTGGCACGTACTTTCTACGTACACTTCTGACGAGAAATTAAAAGATTTTGCTCTTGAAAAATTAAAGACAGATACTAAAACTGCTGAAAAATTCGCTAAAATTCATTTAAAAAAAGAATATGCTTCTTTAAGTTTATATGCTATCAACAAAATACTGCCTTATTTAAAAATAGGATTGTTATATCCTCATGCTGTTTTTATGGCAAATATGGATAAAATAGTTTCTCCTGAAAAATGGAATAATAAAGATGATAGAGCTTTAATTGAAAAAGAAATTGGTCATATTATCACGAACCATCAAGAAGAGAACAAAATATTTTTTGTGATTAATAGCTTATTAAGTAATTGTTACGACAGAGATAATAATTTTAATTATTCCAAAGAAGCTGAAAATATTTTTAAAGAAGATTTAGAAAAATCATTAAAAAAAGAATTTGGAATTAAAAACTGGGAAAGCAAAAAAAATAAAGAAGCATTATTTAGCACTGCTTTCAACACTTTTATTAGTCATTTAAAAGTCCGTGACCGTATTATTAGCAAAAGAGTTGACGAAAAAATCATGGCTTTTTTATCAGACAATCAATTAATAAAGCCCAATTTAACAGACCATTTATACCACCCATCGGATATAGATAAATTTAGTTCCATAATCATAAAAGATAAAAACAATACTGAGTTTATTGGTCTGGGAAGCCCAGAAGTAGGATCCATTAAAAACCCTATGGCAATGAAAGCCCTACATCAATTAAAAAAATTAATCAATACACTAATTATTGAAGAGAAAATTGATAAAAACACAAAAATAAACATCGAACTTTCACGCCAATTAAATGATGCAAATAAACGTAAAGCAATTGAAAAATGGCAAAACGACAAAAAAGAACTTTATAAAATTTATGCTGACAAAATAAAAGAACTTTACCCAAAAGAAAATAACGGACAAACAATTGATAATTTATCTGATGCTGACATTGAAAAATTTGCTTATTTATTAGAACAAAGAGAAGATGGAAAAATAGTTAGCAAAGAGGATATTTTAAAATACACATTATGGGAAGAGCAAAATCATGTTTGTATATATACCGGTAAAACTATTAGCTTGTCTGATTTTTTAGGAGGAAACCCCAAATATGACATAGAACATACTTTACCTAGAAGTCGTTCTTGGGATAATTCACAACTGAATAAAACCCTTTGTGAAAGTAAGTTTAATCGGTCTATAAAAGGAAATAAAACACCTTTTGAACTACAAATAAATGAGAGGATTTTACCCAGAATAAAACATTGGAAAGTACGGTATGAGAATTTAAGTAATGAAATTGAAAAAATAATACGACAGTCACGTAATGCAAGTGATAAAGAACAAAAAGATAGATTGATTCAAAAACGTCACTATTTAAAAATGGAGCATGACTATTGGAAAGGAAAATATATTCGCTTTACCATGGAGGAAATCAAAGATGGTTTTAAAAACAGCCAGGCAGTAGATATAGGTATCATTTCTAAATACGCTAGAGCTTATTTAAAATCGGTGTTTCATAAAGTTTATTCTGTAAAAGGTGAAATGGTTGCCGAATACAGAAAAGCGTGGGGACTACACGATACTTTTACTGATAACTTTGGCAGAACTCAATACCTACCAAAAGACAGAAGCAACCATATTCACCATTGTATTGATGCAATTACCATTGCTAGTATGGACAAAGGTAAATACGACAAACTAGCACATGCTTGGGGTCTAGAAGACAAAGGGGAATATCAAAAAGCAAAAAAGGAATTAGCCAAAGAAAAACCATGGAATACCTTTACCGAAGATGTACGCAATTTAAAAAACGAAGTTTTTATTGTACATCAAAATAAAGATGTATTACCGACACAAACAAAAAGAAAGTTCAGGAAAAAAGGGATAATTCAAAAAGATAAAAGTGGTCGTATTATTTATTTAAAAGGAGATACGGCTAGAGGATCGTTACATTTAGGCACTTTTTACGGAGCAATTGAAAAAGACAAAAACGGAGTAATAAAAAAAGATACAATTGATAATATAATTCCAAATTATGTTGTTCGTAAAGCATTGACAAACTTGAAAAAATCTGACATCGTTAATATTGTTGATATTAATATTAGGCTAATTGTTGAACAAGCAGCAAAAGACAAGTTAATTATATTTAATGATACCGGTGCAAAAATTATCGAAGAAGGAATTTGGCAAAATAAAGAAAAACTAATTCCTCTTAAAAAGGTTAGAATTTACGTTCCTTCAGTATCTAAAAATTCTATTTTACAAGACTTTAAAAAACATTCTACACCATTTTTATCTAAAAAAGAATACAAACAACAATTTCATGTAAAAAATGAAAATAATTATTGTATGGCGATTTATGAAGGCCTTAATGAAAAAGGGAAATTAAAACGTGATTTTGAATTGGTAAACAATATTGATGCAGCAGAATATTATAAGTTAAGTAGTAAAAGTCATCGAATAAATTACGATTTAGTTCCAAAACTTCATAGTAAATCTAATTTGCCATTGAAGTACATTCTTAAAAAAGGAATGATGGTTTTAATGTATAACGAAACACCTAGTGAAGTTTGGGAACTCTCAAATAAAAAAAAGATTAATATCTTATACAAAATAATTGGATTTGAAGGAGATGGAAGAATTCAATTTAGACATCAAAATACAGCTATGCAACAAAGCAGTAAGAATTCCGATGAGAAAACTATCGTAAAATACATGAAGGATAACAATTTAAAAAATTCTGTAATTAATTTTAATAATCCAACACCGTGGCTAAGACTAAGTATTAATAAATCAAATATATTAGTCAATTCTTTTGATTTCAGAATAAATCAAACTGGTAAAATAACAGAAAACACATAAAAAGAACAACCTAAGTAAAACGTTCATTGACATGCTTTTAACTCTCCTGGAAATCTATTAAACAAGTGTTTTAGTTGTGGTTTGATTAAAGATTAGAGATTACGATATTAATAACGTCAATAGACAGTGGAGGTACTTTGTTGTGGTTTGATTAAAGATTAGAGATTACGATATTCTTTTCATCTTAATGTCGTGAGTGGTGTAAGTTGTGGTTTGATTAAAGATTAGAGATTACGATATTTGTGTCTGCATTATACAAAAGACCACTCCAGTTGTGGTTTGATTAAAGATTAGAGATTACGATATTAATACCGTTTCCTCGGTGTTTTTAAACGTGTGTTGTGGTTTGATTAAAGATTAGAGATTACGATATTCAACAAGCAGCTTTACTTGCAGACAACAGTGTTGTGGTTTGATTAAAGATTAGAGATTACGATATTGTATGCCATGTTTGATATAAGAGTATGCTTGTTGTGGTTTGATTAAAGATTAGAGATTACGATATTTGTATTATCTACCGTTATAGGACTTGTCAAGTTGTGGTTTGATTAAAGATTAGAGATTACGATATTCTCGCCTCGTTTGTTTTTTATAATACAGTAGTTGTGGTTTGATTAAAGATTAGAGATTACGATATTATAATCCAGTCTCGAGGGAAAGGGAACTCAGTTGTGGTTTGATTAAAGATTAGAGATTACGATATTGTTCCTCTATGTGCTTTAGTTCATCTATCAGTTGTGGTTTGATTAAAGATTAGAGATTACGATATTTCTAAAGTGTCAACAGTAAGCATCTCTATCGTTGTGGTTTGATTAAAGATTAGAGATTACGATATTTCACTTAAAAAATACTTTGGATCAACTTCAGTTGTGGTTTGATTAAAGATTAGAGATTACGATATTTTATGCAGTTCTGTATGATTGGAACGATAAGTTGTGGTTTGATTAAAGATTAGAGATTACGATATTAACTAGCTTCTTTTAAAAGCTCGCATTGTAGTTGTGGTTTGATTAAAGATTAGAGATTACGATATTTTTTACAATAGAGAGCCCGACCTCACGAAGTTGTGGTTTGATTAAAGATTAGAGATTACGATATTACAAGCCAAGTCTACGCCTTTGCGATTTGAGTTGTGGTTTGATTAAAGATTAGAGATTACGATATTTATTTTGCTTTTACCTATCATTAGGGCGCGTTGTGGTTTGATTAAAGATTAGAGATTACGATATTTTGATTCGCTTAGATATAAAATGTCGCCTTGTTGTGGTTTGATTAAAGATTAGAGATTACGATATTTCATCTTATTTTTTTTAGTTATTCCTTAATGTTGTGGTTTGATTAAAGATTAGAGATTACGATATTTTAAAAGCGTTTAAATCAGTAGTCCTAGAAGTTGTGGTTTGATTAAAGATTAGAGATTACGATATTGCGCTCTAATTTTTCAAATACAATTACCCTGTTGTGGTTTGATTAAAGATTAGAGATTACGATATTAAAGTACTCTTATTTATATTATTGTTTATAGTTGTGGTTTGATTAAAGATTAGAGATTACGATATTTCCTCTGATATTAATAGACACGGACACAGAGTTGTGGTTTGATTAAAGATTAGAGATTACGATATTTCGTTTGTATAAGAGCGTATAGTAGTATTAAGTTGTGGTTTGATTAAAGATTAGAGATTACGATATTAGATATAGTATAAGATGCCTTGTTGTTGTAGTTGTGGTTTGATTAAAGATTAGAGATTACGATATTTAAGAAATTTTATAGGTAAACCAGAACACAGTTGTGGTTTGATTAAAGATTAGAGATTACGATATTAACAATGACTGAAGGAATTGATATTGCATCGTTGTGGTTTGATTAAAGATTAGAGATTACGATATTAGATTTTAGTCTCGTATTAGTTCCTTGCAGGTTGTGGTTTGATTAAAGATTAGAGATTACGATATTAGTTGCCATTAAAGCAGCTGATAACAAAGCAATTAACATATAGTATCGTAAATAAAAATGCTCCTTTCAAAGATTTAATTGCTTTGTTTGGAGCATTTTTCATTTTCTATCAAAATAATTCTAACTGCAAAACAGGAGGCTCTTTGGGCTCTTCAACTTTACCCCAAAAATTCATAATATTCCCATACTGTTTATCAGTAATCCTAAGAATACTCACTTTGCCAAAGGGAGGAAGCAAGCTTTTTATTCTTTTTTCATGTACATCAGCACTTTCACTACTGGCACAATGCCGCATATACACAGAGTATTGCATCATAGTAAAGCCATCTTTTAATAAATTTTTCCGAAACAAAGCTGCATTTCTTCTATCCTTTTTTGTATCCGTTGGTAAATCAAAAAAAACAAATAACCACATAATTCTATATCCGTTTAAATCCATAATTTAGGGAAGCTAATTTTTTTTATCTTTCCCATATAACACTGCTGTAAGGAACTAGTGGTTGTGCTTAAAGCAACCATAAGCGGACTTTTTTTTCCGTCAAAATAAACGGTTTCCGTCAAGATTTTCAACAATTCCATTTTTATTTCAGTAGTTAATTCTTGCGTATCATTATTTTTTATAATCTCTAATACTTTTGCATCTACTACAGGTCTATAAGGTTCCATTATATCATCTGCCAAGCAAAAAGCATTGTATTTATTATGATGGTGAATACCCAAGGTATTTAGCAATCCACTACCAGACAAAGCTCTAGCCACAGCTGCTCTTAAAATGGCATAACCATAATTTAAAAATGAATTGGGGAAATCGCCAAAACGTTCCCTTTTAAAATCAAAGTCAAAAATATGTTTCCAATAAAAAGCCGCTGCCACAGCTTCTCTATTTTCAGAATCTCCACTTAAAACTTTTGAGGCATAATATTTTAATGGATCATTTTTAATCCCAATAGCATTTAATAGCTCAGCTTGGTTAGTGATTTTTTGTTTAATTACTTGTTGCCATAATTGTTTTTTTAAGGGCTCCGTAGCAGTAATTTGACACGTAAATAACTCTTGCTGTACATGATGACTATCTAAGTTTAGCAACATGCTTTTGGGTAGATGTTTATGGTTGCAAAAAACAACTGCCACATTGTTTTCTGTCAGCTTGTTTAACAAGGGAACCGACAAATAACATTCTTGGTGCTCTATAACAACAAACCCGATATCTTCTATTGGAATGGTTGTTTCTCTTGTTTCGGTTATTATTTTTAGTTGTTCTAGTTTTGTTGATAGACTACATTTGTTGGCGAAAAATAAAGTTCTTTTTATCATAGTTTTTTCTTTAAAACTACAACATTCAATAAATTATTTCATAAAAAACAATAAAAAAAGTCCTACTAAAGCAGGACTTATACCAAATGAATTTCAGAGTGGTTGATGATAAATTTGGATTATTTTTTTTTAGATGAAATAGCAAATATAAGCATAGCCTATGGTTACGGTTCTATTTTATATTAAAATATAAAGGAAATAAAAACTAATTTAACCAATCATTTTGATGTTATTTTCGTTTTCAGAAAGCAACTTAAGTGAAATATATTTGTCATCAGGAAAAAATCATTAAAAACATAATGTGATGGACGGAAAGACTTATTTTAAAAACAAATTCATCGAGGGTTATTTACTTCGTTTTTTAAAAATTCGTATAGTTTAGATAAGGGGAATCCCATAACATTAGAATAATTCCCTTCAATTTTTTCAACTCCTATATATCCAATCCATTCTTGAATACCGTAACTACCCGCTTTATCGAAAGGTTTATAGTTATCTATATAAAAATTTATTTCATCCGAAGTTAAATTTTTAAAATATACTTTGGTGCAATCGTGAATCGTTTTTGTAGCTCTCTTTGTCTTAAAACAAATAGAAGAAATAACCTCATGTGAGTTTCCAGAGAGCGCACTAAGCATATCAAAAGACTCCTGGTGATTCTTAGGTTTCCCCAGAGCTTTGTTTTTAAACCATACAACCGTATCTGAAGCAATTATAAGCTCATCTTCTTTAAGAATTGTATCAAAAGGTTTAGCCTTTAATTCGGCTAAATAATTAGTGATTTCTTCGCGAATTAGTTGTGGAGGATAAATTTCTTCAATGTCAAAAAATTTAATTGAAAAAGGAATCTTTAATTCTTCTAAGAACTGCTGTCTTCTAGGTGAACCAGATGCTAAGATGATTGAGTATTTATCTAGTAGATTTTTAAGCATAGGTCATCAAGAATATTAAAATTAGACCAAAAATAAGAATCCATTTTAAAAGTTTACTAATAAAACTAAAGTGAGGTTTTGATATGGCACTGCATGTTTTATAAATAAACAGAAAAAATGTAGACACAATAAATAACCAATAAAATATTTGAATGACATAGCGTTTATTTAATTCATATATTCCAAAATTTAATAGAAAATATAGAGGAATAATACTGAATCCTAATACAAATTTTACCGTTCTATTATTGCCTATAATAATCGGGAGTGTTTTAAAACCAGAATTATAATCTCCATTAACGTCTTCAATATCCTTTATAATTTCTCGTAAAAAGTTTATTAAAAATGAAAATAGTGAAAACAGTAGTGTTAAGTGAACTGCTTTATTTGATTGATTAAAATTGGAGTCGAGTAACAACAATAAAATTAAATTAAAGCTGACCAATGCAGCGGTGATAAAATTACCGATTAAAGCTGTTCTTTTAAAAGATAAAGAATAAGTATACAAGAGAATAATAACTATTAAATAGGTAATGATATGGATTGCATTCCCCGTTAATATACATACAGTCGACCCAAATAAAAGCCCAAGTCCTGTTGTAGAAACGTAGTAAAGTTTTGCAGTTTTCAGGTTTATGAGTTTTGGGATGTATACTTTTTTAGGTTTGTTTATTTTGTCACACTTTACATCGAAAATATCATTAATAATATAGCCTCCAGCAGCAATACAAATAACACTAATTAATAATAAAATAAATTCAAAATTTGATAATAAAGAAGTTGATTTAAAATAAGGAAATACTTGGTATTTAAACAGAATTTGGCAAAATAACAGTAAAAGAATATTGTTCCAGCGAATTAAGTTCAAATAAAGAAGCAATTTCGCCATTTAAAAATTCTTTTTTATTCTATCTAAGTCTCTTTTGTTATCTTTTTCTTTTAATGTATTTCTTTTATCGTGTATTTTCTTTCCTCTACACAAAGCAATATTTACTTTGGCCCATCCTTTATCTGTTAAATATAGTTTTAAAGGAACAATGGTAAGGCCCACGTTTTTAACCTGTTTTTCTATTTTTTTTAATTCCTTTTTATTTAAAAGTAATCTTCTAGAACTTTTAGGATTGTGGTTATATGAATGTCCGTAAATGTATTCTTCAATATACATGTTGATAACAAATAACTCTCCTTGTTCATTAAATTCACAAAAGCTTCCTGTTATTCTAGCTTTGCTTTGTCTAATAGATTTTATTTCTGTACCTGTCAATTGAATACCTGCCGTATAGGTGTCCAGTATTTCATACTCAAAGCGAGCTTTTTTATTCCGTATATTGATGTTCTTTTGCATGATTACAAATGTAATTAATATATGTAAAACATTGAGTTTTCTAACTTAGTTAATTTTGAATAGATTTTTTAATTTTTGAATGTCTTTCAATTAAATAACTATGTTCCTTTTTCTTCTATAAAAATTTTAAGATACTCCTATAAAAGTTACATTTATTACTTGAATTTAAGATTTGAATGGTAAAATAAAAATATTTTTATCGAAGAGATAAGTTTGTATCACCAACTTTATTAGATTCCATATATAATTCCTCAGAGTGATCAATTATACTAAAAAAGCCACCAGTATATAACTGGTGGCTCAAATTCTAAGTTTTTTTTAAAAAGAATGAAGCTTCTTTTGTAATTTTGAAAAAGAGGAAACTATGTTAGATTCTTTAAAAAGATCTTGGTAATAAGAAATACCTTCGTTAATGTTTTTATAAAAAGAGGTCAAATATTTTTGGTCTTTTTTATTGGGATTAACCTTAAACTCATCCAGTTTATCATTAAAATATTTCACATACATTTCTAATTCTTTTACAAACATATTAGGTCTGTTTCCAGGAGTTAGATTAGGCATTTTTCCATAGATATGCTGAACCATAGTTTTTAATGAAATTATTTTATCAAAATAAGCAATGTTTGGTCCTGGACACACTAAAACTCCAGATTTTGTATCCTTTGACTCAATATTATTATCAATTAAACCTGCATTTGCTAAACCAATACATAAACAAGATTTCTCCGTTATTTTATTGAATTTTTGTTGGTAAATTTCTACTGACAGGTTTTCGTCTTTTAATTTTTTAATTTCACCGCTTTGATATTTTTGAGAGGCCGTACAAATAGATTTACCATTACTGTCTCTATTTAAAGCGAGAAATTTTTTAGGACAATGACTCCCGATATTATCATTTTCTATTTTTGATAATTTATAGGCATCATTAGACACTCCTTTTACACTATTAAAAGGAACTCCTAAAGGGGAAATATTACTTAAATATAAGTCCTTCTCTTTTGCTTTCGCTAATACTTCAAGAGTATGTTTGTCTACTGTTGTAGCTTCAGGAACTAATAGAAATGGTGATCCCCACCCCACAGAACTTACATCATAGTTGTCTAATAAAAATTGATGTTCTTTTGAAGTTCCAACTCCTCCTTGCACTGTGATTTCAATATCGAGTGGGTTTTCTGGCACTTGTTTTCCTTTCGCTTCTAGAGCCGACTTATAAACTTCAAAAGTTCTATTGATTAAGTCTTTTTTATTTTCGGTAAAGGTGTTTAAGATAGGACCTAATAAAAGTCCTTCGGTAGCAAAAGCATGACCTCCACAGTTTAAACCAGATTCAATTCTGTATTCTGAAACCCATAACCCTTTTTTTGCAAAGAACATTCCTTGAATTGTTGCAGAACGATAGTCACTGACTTTTAAAACTATTTTTTTATTAAGCTCTCCGTCTTTAGTAGGATAGAAATCTTCGAATTGTTCAAAGTAGCTATACAGCCTTGGATTTATACCTGCAGACAAAACGATAGAAGACTTTAACGTGCTTTCTGCAAAACCTTTAAGTGCAGTATGCGCATCGTTATAATGAGAAGGTAAAGGTTGTTTTTTATGAGTACGACTATTATCTAGTTTTGTCATAATATTTACATCAATATTCCCCGGCGATAAATTTTCTTGAATCCAATTTTGAAGAACTTCTTTTGAAGTATTTTCTTCAATCATTTTCACCAAGCTTTTTTTTACGTCAGAAAAATCAGGCAATAAATTGATGTAATTATCTAAGGCTTCTTTTTTTTCTGTAAGGGAAACTTTAAAATTGTGAAACTTCTTTTTCACAATGATATCCATATTGTTTAAATAAGAAGTAATTCGAGTCGATCTAGCTTCAGGATCTTTCGTTGAATAAGATTTAAAGGGTAAATTGTATTTTACACTGTAAAAAGAATTCATGTTTTCAATTAAGATATCATCTGTAATTGAAACAACAGAAGAAATTCCATATTGAGCAATTTTTATTGGGCTGTCTATAGTAAATGCCAATCCCATCACAGGAATATGAAAGGAATGTATGGGTGTTATTTTTGTCATTATTAATTACTTTAAATTTCCAACAAAGTACTTCAAATAAAAAAAATCAAAGAATGATAATTATCATGTTTTGGATTGATGAAATCATCTATATTTGAATTGTTGACAATTATTATTATTTAATTGTTGATATCGATTAATAAACTGGGAATCTAATTGCTATGAAATAAAATCCACCTAAGATATAGTTTTAGGTGGATTTTTGATTGTAACTGTTTCAAACTAATCGTTGGACGTATGTAAAGATTCATTTAGTTCAATTGTTTTTGGATTCGGTCTACACACTAAATGACCGTTAGTGCTATCAAGTAAAAACAACAACTTATCCTTTCCATTTAATTCAGCAGCTTTTACAATATTCTCCCCCTCTTCAACAACAAACCCTTTGTTATTGATAGGTTGTTTTTTCTCGTTGTACATCCATACTTTGGCAGCAGCAGTTACATAAACACCTGCGGCAATTGTACAACCGAAACCTAAAGAGATTCCTGTTCCTGAATTGGCTCCCAACAAACATCTATCTCCAATAGAGATAACATTTTTGTTACCTCCAGACAAAGTCCCCATAATAGAAACTCCACCTCCTAAATCAGAATCATGACCTACAATAACACCTCCAGAAACTCTACCTTCTATCATTGCGTTTCCAAGAGTTCCAGCATTAAAATTTATATAACCCGCAGGCATTACCGTGGTTCCTTGTGCGGTGTGCGCACCTAAACGTACTTGAGATGCCGAGGCAATACGCACTCCATTAGGAACATAATAATCTACCATATAAGGAAATTTGTCTACATGTGTTACATTTAGAGATTCACCTTTAAATGTAGCTTTAATTCTTTCAGTACTTAAATCTTCTGGAAGAATAGGTCCTTTATTTGTCCAAGCTATATTGTTTAATTTACCGAAAACTCCATCTAAAGAAAGTCCATGTGGTTTTACATGAAGTTGTGATATACATTGCAGTTTAAAATATGCCTCTACAGTGTTTTCCACTGTAGTATCTTTGTCGAATAAAAAGTAAGCAACCACATCAATAGTTTGATAACCTTTAGGTTGGTTGTAATTATCTAATAATTGTTTGATTAAAACAATATTTGGATGTTTTTCAATTTCAGAATGAAAAGCTTCAAAGTTGTCAAATGCTTGTTGCAACTGTTCTTTAGAAACAGGTATAAATCCATTTTTATCAGAAGAATAATCCGTTATATCTTGCAATAATGCAGCTGTTCCAAATGCATTGTCCCAGTTGATCGAAGGAAAATTAACATCTAAGGTTTTGTCTTCTTTGGATTTTCTAATTCCTAATCCAAACGCTAAAGGTTTTACATATCCGTCTTGGCATGTAATATCTTGTATATATTCTTTAAAATTTTTTATCGTATTCATTTTAAAATCTTTTATTTTAACAAAGGCAAAGATACCTAAAAGTTATACTTTAAGTGCTTGGTTAATTTAAAAGTTAAATTATGCTTTATTTCTCTGTCTGCCTCTAAAGTACATTTCACGATTTTCAAAAGTTTTTTCAGGAACTTCTAGCAAAACTTCTCTGAAAATTTTAGTGTATTTTTCTTGGTGAATTTGGACTTTGTTGGTTCTTAAGTTAAAGGGAACAAATGTAAACCAAGCTGCAGATTTTAAAATTGTTTTATCAGCATTCCACATACGCATTTCAATTTGGAAATGTTTCAGGGAATAACCAATTAACTGCGATTCAATCACCACAGTTTCCATAGTAAATACAGGCTTTAGGTAACATACTTGGTTGTTTGCAATCACCCAGCCTAAACCTTCTTCTTCGATTGTTTTAAAGAAGTCGATATTATAATTTTCAAGAGCTTGATCTTCTCTAGCATTAATATAATAATCAACATATCTACCATTATTTAAATGGTTAAATGGGTCACAGTCTTGAAACCTTATTTTTTTTTTACTTTCAATTACTTTAGGAAGTGGAGACATATTTATAGAAGTTAATATTTATTTATTTTTAAAATTTCCTGTACAGTTTCAAATATAATTTTTGGATTCACAAGATAATCAAACCAAATGGTCTTAGGATCTTTTTTAAACCAGGTTATTTGTCTTTTTGCAAATCGTCTTGTGTTTTTCTTGATTTCAGAAACGGCAAATTCTAAAGTGTAATCACCATCGAAATAAGAAAAAATCTCACGATATCCAACAGTCTGTAATGCGTTTACTTTTTTATGAGGATACACCGCTTTAGCCTCTTCTAAGAGTCCTTCTTTTATCATGTTATCAACACGTTGATTGATTCGGTTGTATATAATTTCTCTGTCAGCTTTGATTCCTATTTTTATAGAGTTGAAGTTTCTTGCTTCTTTGGGTTTGTTTTTAAAAGAAGAATATGTTTTTCCTGAACCTATACAAACTTCTAAAGCTCTAATCACTCTATGTGGGTTTTCAACAGCAATTGAATTGTAAGTTTCAGGGTCTAAATTTTTTAATTTTTCTTGTAAAGAAAACAATCCATTACTTTCGATATCTTTATTGAGTTGTTCACGAATTTTAGGTGAAATCTCCGGAAAATAATCCAATCCCTTTAAAACCGCATCAACATATAACCCACTGCCTCCCACCATGATAATAACATCGTGAGTTTTAAAAAGCTCATCTAGTTTTTTTAAAGCATCTCTTTCAAACTGACCAACATTATAATCATCAAAAATTGATCTATCTTGAATAAAATAATGTGGAGCATGTGATTGTTCTTCTTCACTAGGAACTGCAGTACCAATTCTTGTTTCTTTATAAAATTGTCTCGAATCACAAGACAGGATAGGGGCATTGAATCTTTCAGCTAATTTAAGACTTAAAGAAGTTTTTCCAATTGCAGTTGGACCAACTATAGTAATGAGTTGTTTGGATTTCATAAATTAAAATTTATCTCCACAATTGTGACAAAATCTAGAGTTATCAATATGTTTTTCCGTTCCACAATTTTCGCAACTCCTCGTATTTGTCTGTTTTATTTTGTATTGTGATGTATATTCAGAAGTTACGATACCTGTAGGCACGGCAATAATTCCATAACCTAGAATCATTACAATGGATGCAATAAATTGTCCAAGAGTAGTTACAGGAGCAATGTCGCCATAACCAACCGTTGTCATAGTAACGATTGTCCAATAAACACTTCTAGGAATGCTTATAAAACCACTACTAGCACCTGCTTCCACGATATACATGACAGTTCCTAAAATTAAACACAATATAACAACAGCAAAAACAAATACTATGATTTTAACCCTACTTGCTTTTAATGCAGACATTAATTTATCAGATTCTCCAATATATCGAGTGATTTTCAAGATTCTAAAAACCCGTAATAATCGAAGTGATCTAAGAATAATTAATACATGTGCACCTCCAAAAATTAAGGATAAATATTTAGGAATCGTAGATAGAAAATCGATAATACCATAATAACTAAAGATATAATTTATTGGTTTTTTTATCGATATTATTCTTAAAAGATATTCGAAGGTGAATAATATCGTGATAATCCATTCCGAGATATCGAAAAATCTTTCGTGTTTATAATTAATAGAAGGTACACTCTCAAGCGTGACAAGAAGAATACTAGATACGATAGTAATTAGTAGGAGTACATCGAACAATTTTCCCGCAGGAGTATCTGCTTCATAAATGATTTCATGAAGTTTAGATTTCCAATTTTGTATTAATGTTTTCATAGAAAAGAATCCTTAGTTTAATTAAAATCTAACAATTTTATCGACTTTTCCTTTTTCTAAAAATTTTTTGGTAACATATCTAGTTGTTAAATTATCAACAATTGGACTCATCATTTTTCTTACAATTTCGATATTTTCAATTTGGTATGCCAAATCGATAAAAGCAGAACCTTTTATTTGATTGTCTTCTAAAAACAGGACTGATTTTTCATTAGAATGTCGGCCTTTATTGATAAGTAACATATTGTCATTATTAAAAATAACAGTAGGAATTTTTTTTCTTCTTTTAGTATTGAATTTTGGCTTAAGTTTTAAGTTTGCATCAATAAATTTCAAATCTGCTAATAGTTCATTTCCTGTTTCTTCGATGGTGATCGAATAGGTTAACTTTAGTAGCGTTTTAATCCTCTTTGAAGTTCTTAAGAATAATTGATTGATCCCTTTTTGAATATTCTTATTTTTGCCTACATATAATACATCTCCAGCTTTGTTATGAATAAAAAATAATCCAGTTTCTTTAGGAATTATTTTTATATAATCTAAAATATTTGAAGGTAGTACAATCTCTTTATCAGCTAGCGTTTTTATTGATGTTTTAGTGATTTTTTTATCTATATCTTTGTCTAACAGCAGCTTGAATAGCTTTACAGTTGCCATGGCATCTCCACTTGCACGATGTCTAGAACTCATAGGAATTCCTAAAGATTTACATAGTTTACCTAAACTATATGAAGGCATTTCAGGAATCAACGCTTTACTTAATTCCACGGTACATAAAGTTTCTCGAAAATAATCATATCCCAATCTACTAAATTCAGTTCTTATAATCCTATAATCAAATGAAGTATTATGAGCAATGAATACACAATCTTGTGTAATCTCAACAATTCGTTTTGCTACCTCATGAAATTTAGGAGCTGTTTGCACCATTTTTTCAGTAATTCCAGTAAGATTTACAACAAACGGTTGGATTGGTCGTTCTGGATTTACCAAACTTATAAATTGATCAATAATATTATGTCCATCAAATTTATAGATTGCAACTTCTGTAATGCCTTCTTCATTAAATTTACCACCAGTAGTTTCTATATCAATTATTGCGTACATTCAGTCTTTTTAGTATCCAATTTATTAATCTTACTATCGTGAACCAAATATAGCACTACCTATACGCACCATGGTACTACCTTCTTCTATAGCTAGTTTGTAATCACCACTCATCCCCATAGACAATGTAGTCAATTTTGTACTGTCAAAAAATATTTTTAAGGATTTAAATTCATTTATCACCTGCCTAGAATTATCTGTAAATGAAGCCATCCCCATCAATCCAACAATATTTACATTTTTCATTGTATCTAATTTTTCTGAAGTAAGAATAGATTTAACATCAATAATTTCCATGCCAAATTTACTATCTTCAACTGCTATTTTAACTTGTAACAAACAATCAATTATTCGGTTGTGTTTTTTTGCTTGTTTGTCTATTTCCTTAAGGGTTTCAAAGCTATCAACTCCATGAATTAAAGAAATAAAAGAGGCAATATATTTTACTTTGTTTTTTTGTAAATGACCAATTAAATGCCATTGAATATCCTTAGGAAGCAATGCTTTTTTTCCAACTAATTCTTGAACTTTATTTTCTCCAAAAATTCTTTGCCCAGCTATATAAGCTTCTTCAATTGCTGAATTCGGTTTTGTTTTAGAAACAGCAACTAAAGTTACGTTTTCAGGAATTGAGTTAGAAATTATATTTAAGTTTTTTTCTATAGACATGAATAAAAGTTTTGATGTACTAATTGGCACAAATATAGTTATTAGCAATCATTATTCTTGTATTCAGAATTGTTTTTAGAATTACTATTGATTATGGATCAAGTAATAAACTTAAGACCGTTGCAAGGTGAACAATAAAAATTAACATCATAAACTATTATTATTCAGTTAATTAAACTACATGCTTAAGATGTAAAATTACAAACATTACCTACTTTTTCAGATAGTATTTGTGATTTACTCACAAGAAAGATAAAAGCTACATTTTTTAGTCAAATAAATATTCTTATCGATTGGGATCGAATTTCAAAAATAATAGACAAGGACTATTCCAAGGGTAAAAGTGCCGTTGGTAAGCCTTCCTATGATGGTTTGTTGCTTTTTAAAATGTGTCTTTTACAGAGTTGGTATGGTTTAAGCGATTACCAAGTAGAAGATAGACTTAACGATAGTTTATCATTCAGCTATTTCTGTGG
>NZ_JBAHZZ010000118.1:0-6074 GCF_037132785.1 Flavicella sp.
TACAGAGGTATGGAAAAAATGCATACTCAAAATCTGATGGAAGCTATTTGTTACAATTTATATAGAAGTCCAAGGATAATTGCCACTAATTCTAAAAACTAAAGGAAAATGAACCAAAAAATAGATCCATAACTAGCATAAACAATGAAAATAAGAAAAAAAAATATAAATTTTAGATTTAAAAAGTCAAAATTGAAATCTAAAACTGAAAAGAGCATTATGCAACGGTCTTAAATAATGAAAAAAAACATAAATTTTAGATTAAAAAGTCAAAATTGAAATCAAAGAGATCATTATGCAACGGTCTTGATTGATTTTTTTTGAAATTTGGTTGAATTTAATTTCATAATATAAAATTGTTTTGTTGCTAAAATCGGATAATTTTATTTTTTGATTTAAGGTGATAATAAACAAAAATAACAGATGAAATGTGTATGTAATTGCTGTGGAAATCTATATAATCATTTTAGAGTTTAAAACCGTCCAACTCCGCTAAAACTTTTGTAATTTTGCGAACTTAAAAGTTTGATTTATAAACTAAATAAAAAGACATGAGTAAAATAATGACAGTCGACATTTTGTCGAGTATTAAAGGAGCTAAGCCGTCTGAATCGGTGAACAAATTGTTTGATGTAATAAGGAATGCACATCCTACAAATAATAATTCTTTAAATAATGTCAATATAAATGCGGTGTCTGTTAGTGATTTAAGAGAAGATGTAGTGGTGAAAAGTTCTGCTATTGAAAGAAAAATCATTAGAGAAAATTTTCCAAAAGAAAAAGATGGGTATTTAGTTGTTTCAAAAGTTATTGAAGATTAATATGGAGTCTCAGATAAAAAAAATACACCAACAATTGGTGTCTAAACAGATAACTTGTACAGATTTAGTGCAAAAGAGGTTGAACTTGTTAAAACAAAACACACACAATACCGTAAATTCTTTATTGACAGAGACTGCATTAGTTGCTGCAGCAAAGGTTGACGAGAAAATTTCGAATGAAGAGGAAATAGGTTTGTTAGAAGGAATTCCTTTTGGGATTAAAGATGTATATATGGTACAAGGAACCTATACTACAGCAAGTTCTGATTTATTGAAGAATTATAAAGCTGCTTATACAGCAACAGCAATCCAAAAGTTGTTGGATGCAGGAGCTATTCCATTGGTAAAAGAAAATTGTGATTGTTTTGGTCATGGTTCTTCGTCTGAAAACACAATTTTTGGAGCCGTTAAAAATGCAATAGATGATACTCTAGTTTCGGGTGGGTCTAGTGGAGGTTCTGCTGTAAACGTCGCTAAAGGGTATACTGTGTTTTCGATTGGAGGAGATACAGGAGGTTCTATCCGTCAGCCTGCTGGTTATAATAATATTTATGGTTTGAAACCTACTTATGGTAGGATTTCTCGTTTTGGAATTATGGCTTATGCTTCTTCTACGGATTGCGTAGGACCTTTGGCAAAATCTATTGAAGACATTCGTATTCTGTTAAATATAATGAGTGGTAAGGATATTAAAGATCAAACTTCTTATACCTCACAAGAAATTTCACGAGAAAATATTGCATGCGTTGAGGGTGTGAAAAAGATTGGATATTTTAAAAACTTTATAGAAAGTGAGGCAATTGATGTGACTATAAAAGCTGATTTTTTAGCAGTGATTGAAAAAATAAAAGCAAAAGGAATTGAAGTAAAAGAGCTAGACTTTTTTAAGTCTGACACTTTGGTTTCTACCTATTATACATTAGCTATGGCTGAAACTGCCTCTAATTTATCGAGATTAGATGGTACGAATTATGGGAATAGAATAGAAGATAAAAACTTAAAAGAAACCTACGCAGTAACTCGTTCTGAGAATTTTTCTAAAGAGACAAAAAGAAGAGTTGTTGGTGGGAATCAGGTATTATCTCAAGGTTTTTCTGATGCTATTTATTTAAAAGCTTTGGCATTGAAAGATCAAATTTCTGAAAGTTTTGAGAAAAACTTCAAAGAAGTTGATATTATTTTATCACCAGTAACACCTGCTCCACCTCCTGTAATAGGAGAAAGTTTAAATGATCCATTAGCAATGTATTTGTCTGATGAATATACCGTAGGTTTTAGTTTAGGACAACTGCCAACTCTTACGGTGCCACAAGGAACTGTAACGGGATTACAGATTACTGCTGCAAAGAAAAATGAAGAACAAGTATTGAAGTTTGCTAACTTCTTAAAAGATACAATATAATGGAATTAGAGCAGTTAAATTCGGCTATTGAAGCCCTCGATTTAGAATTGGTAATTGGACTTGAAACACATGTTCGATTGAATACCAAAACCAAGTTGTTTTGTTCTTGTCCAAATCAGGAAATTGAAACACCTAACGAAAATATTTGTTCTGTATGTACAGGTCAGATGGGAGTCTTACCTTCTTTAAATAAAGAAGCGATATCAAAAGCTATTTATTTTGGTAAAGCGGTAAATTCAACATTTTCTAATGAGGTTATTTCTTGGGATCGTAAACATTACGAATATCCAGACAACCCTAAAAATATTCAAATAACACAATTCCATAATCCAGTAATTCCGGATGGACAAGTTTCCTGTTATAGAAATGATGGCTCTCAGTTTACTGTGGAATTGACACAAGTTCATATTGAGGAGGATGCTGCAAAATTAGTTCATGAAAAGAAAATTTCATTGGTCGATTTTAATAAGGCAGGTGTTCCTTTGATTGAAATTGTTACTGAGCCCTGTGTTCGTAATATTGAAGATGCTTCTATCTACGCTCAATATATTCAGCGTATTGTTCAGAATTTAAAAATTTCTGAAGCCAATTTAGAAAAAGGAGAGTTTAAATCGGATGTTTCTGTTTCATTACGAAAAAAAGGCAGCAAAGAGTTAAATCCACGTACGGAGATCAAAAACTTAAATTCGTTTAAGTTTATGGTAGATTCTTTAAAGGAAGAAATTGAAAAACAATTGAATTATTATACGGAGCACAAAGAGTTTCGTCCAGATCAAACGACAGTTTTATGGGATGCTGAATTAAAGCAAACTAAAACGATGCGTAAAAAAGAATTTGAAGCTGATTACCGTTTTATTTCTGAGCCAGATTTACCATTTGTTTCGATTAAAAATCTTGTAGAGAAAATTTCAGTAGATGCTAGCGTGCTTCCTTATGCTGTTGAATCTATTTTAATCAAAGGAGGAGTGCTTCCTCAAGACGCAAAATTTTTTACAGCAAATTCTTTGCGTTCTGATGTGTTTGTAGCAATCAATGCGGTGATAAACGATCCATCATTTGTAGCAAAAACACTATCCAATAACATCAAACCAGAAGACTATGCTAGTATAGCTCATGTATCTAATTTAATTGAGGTTTTCTCCTTGCTAAAAGAAGATAAAGTGACTGTTGTGTTAGTTCAAAATGGAATCAAATCACTGTTAAAAGATGCTAGTTTTGATTATAAAAAATTCTTTGCAGACAATACAATTTCTAAAGATCAGATTAAGGCGGCTATTGCTAAGGTTGTTTCTGAAAATAAAGCAGTAGCAAATGAGATAAAAGCAGGGAATCAAGGAAAAGCAGGAATACTTGTAGGAAAAGTGATTGCAATTATTGGCAAAGGAGCTTCAGGGAAAGTAATTCGTCAGGGTATTATTGACGCAGTAAGTGGTAAAGAAGTTAAGAAGTTGGAAGATAAGGAGGGAGAAACTTCACTAGCGAATAACGAACAGCCAACAGCTAAGGAGGAAGAAGTCCTCCCAAAAATTCCATTGGTGATAAAAGAGGAGTATAGAACTCATAAAACTTCTGAATTATCAGAAGAAACTATTGGAGAGCAAGTCATACTGGCAGGATGGGTTTCTAGTGTTCGTGATCATGGTGAATTGATGTTTATTGATTTACGTGATTCGAGTAATGAAATTTTACAGGTGCGTTTGAGTAGAGAGTCTTTTTCTAACTTGGATGAATTGGTGAAATTAAAACCAGAATCTGTGATTACAGTAACTGGAATTATTGTTTTAAGAAAAGAAGAAGATTTTAATGCAGGCTTGCGTTCAGGTAAAATCGAATTGGAAACTTCAGTATTAGAAATTTTAAATTTATCAAAAACACTTCCTTTTGAAATAAAAAGAGCAATACGTTCTAATGAAGCAATAAGGTTTGAATATAAATTTTTAGATCACAGGAATGATGATGTAAGAAGAGCTGTTGTAAATAGACATAAGGTGATTAAATTAATGCGTGATATTTTGGATGAACAAGAGTTCTTAGAAATTGAAACGCCAATTTTAACTGCAGGAACTGATGAAGGAGCAAGAGAATTTATAGTTCCAACCAGAAAGCAAGCAGGGTTGTTTTATACCTTACCACAAGCGCCACAACAGTTTAAACAAATGTTGATGGTAGGTGGTTTTGAAAAATATTTTCAAATAGCACGTTGTTTCCGTGATGAAGATTCTCGTGGAGATCGCCAACCAGAATTTACGCAGTTAGATATTGAAATGGCTTATGTGAGTATGCAGCAAATCATAGATTTGAATACAAATATATTCAATGAAATTGTAAAGAAAATTTATGGTAAAAAATGGAATCTTAAACCTTTTGAGGTGATTACCTATAAAGAGGCTATGGATAAATATGGTTGTGATAGACCAGATTTACGTTTCGGATTAGAAATGCAAGATATTACGGAGATTGTAAAAGATACAACCTTCCAAGTATTTAGCAAACCTATTGATGATGGAGGTATTGTAAAATGTATCAAGGTTTCTGCTAAAGAGCAAGGAAGCAAACGTATGTCTAAAGGTCAGATTGAAAAACTGACAGCAATTGCACAGGATCACGGTCTTGGAGGCTTGGCATATATCATTGTAAATGAAAATGATTTACAGTCGCCAATCATTAAATTCTTAGGCGAGGAAATTGCTTCTGGAATTATAAATGCTACTTCTGCTCAAGTTGGAGATATCGTATTCTTTTCAGCAGCGGATTATGATACGGCGAATAAAGCATTGGATGCTGTTCGTCAAGAGTTGGGAGCGATGCTTCGTTTGATCAATCCAAAGGAATTAAGACCCGCTTGGGTAGTAGATTTCCCAATGTTTGAAAAGACAGATGAAGGGCGTTGGACATTTACTCACAATCCATTTTCAATGCCTGCGCTGTATGATTTAGAGAAGCATATGAATGGTAAGGAAGAAGAGATAGGAAATATCATTGCACAGCAATACGATTTGATTTTGAATGGATATGAAATCGGTGGTGGATCTGTTCGTGCTCACAAACCTGAAATTTTAGAAGCGACCTATAAGAATATGGGGTATGACAAAGAGGGAATGATGAAGAGTGTTGGTACCATGTACGACGCTTTTCATTATGGGGCACCACCTCATGGAGGAATTGCTTGGGGAATAGATCGTTTGATGATGATTTTAGAGAAGAAAGCTTCTATTAGAGAAGTAATGGCTTTTCCTAAAACAGGTTCAAGTGAAGATTTATTATTTGGAAGTCCTTCTCAATTATCTGATAAAAAGGTAGAAGAGATGAACGTAAAAATTATGAGAAAATAATTTTTTAGTCTATAAATAAGAAAGGCCAGATAATACTGGTCTTTTCTTTGTTTAAGGGGAGGATTAAGTTCTAAACCAAATAATTTAAGACCGTTGCATAATGCTCTTTTCATTTTTAGATTTCAATTTTTACTTTTTAAATCTAAAATTTATATTTTTTTTTCTTATTTTCATTGTTTATGTTAGTTATGGATCTATTTCTTGGTTCATTTTCCTTTAGTTTTTAGAATTAGTGGCAATTATCCCTGGACTTCTATATAAATTGTAACAAATAGCTTCCATCAGATTTTGAGTATGCATTTTTTCCATACCTCTGTACCTTGCAACTCCACCTTTAAACCATAACTTTATTCCTCCAAAAGTTCGCTCCACTATAAACCTTGTTTTGCCAATTAATTTATTAAATCGTTTTTCCCATTTTGTCAATGATTTATTTTTAACAGCTTTTTTAAGAATGTGATTCTTTAAATTTCGATCTTTTAAAAGTGTTGCGTTTTTCTTTGATTGATACCCTTTATC
>NZ_JBAHZZ010000008.1:0-22516 GCF_037132785.1 Flavicella sp.
ATCATAATTTAGTTTATTAAAGAACTATCTACTTTACTTTCTACTACTTAAAAACGAGGTCTAAAAGCCTCAAACAACTGTTCGAAATGTAGGTAGAAAAGAGAGGGGATTTTCAATGTTGACGAAGTCTATAGCTTCTGCGTATAAAATAATCTTAGTCCTCTCTTTTGTTCTTTATTGTTTTGTTCAATTTAATGAATTGTAAACTTAAGAAGTTAATAAAGTAGCTAAACTTTGTATGCTCTAAATTTATTTAGGACAGGATTGATTTATTAACAAATCAAAAGTATCTTTGTCACTTAAACATAAAACTTTAATTTATGAAAATTGTTTTTGCAACTCATAATAAAAACAAAATAAAGGAAGTCGCAGCTTTATTACCTACTGTTGAACTACTTTCTTTAGAAAGCCTTAAATGTTATGACGAGATAGAAGAAACAGCAATGACTTTAGAAGGAAATGCAAAAATAAAAGCAGACTATATAACAAATCGTTTTGAATTAAATTGCTTTGCCGATGACACAGGACTTGAGGTAGAAGCATTAGATGGTGTACCTGGTGTATATTCTGCTAGATATGCTGGAGAAGAAGGAGGTGCAGAAAAAAACATGACAAAACTTCTGCTTGCTCTGAAAGACAATCCAAATAGAAAAGCTCAATTTAGAACTGTCATTATCTTGAATTTAAATGGTGAACAACATTTATTTGAAGGTATTTGTATGGGAACAATTTTAAATAAAAAATATGGTTCGAAAGGTTTTGGTTATGATCCAATATTTCAACCGAAAGGTTATAGTGTTTCCTTCGCAGAAATGAGTATGGAAGAAAAAGGAAAAATTAGCCATCGAGGATTGGCCATTTCAAAACTGATAGCTTTTTTAAATAAATTGTAATCCTTGAAAATTCAAACGACATATAAAAGACCTGCAATCCTTTTAGGAGTACTCTTAATAACTTCATGGTTTGTAAATATCAGCTTAGGATCTGTTGACATCCCTAGTAAAGAATTATTTGAAATATTATTTAATAATGTAAGTTCAAAAGAAAGTTGGAACTATATAGTTTGGAATTTTCGTATTCCTAAATCCATCACAGCAATATTAGTGGGCTCTGGTTTAGGTATTAGTGGTCTATTAATGCAAACTCTGTTTAGAAACCCATTAGCAGGTCCCTTTGTATTAGGTATTAGTTCCGGAGCCAGTTTAGGAGTTGCAATATTAATTTTAGGATCTGCATTTATCGGCACCTATTTTGGAGCTTTTGTGCTTTCTAGTTTTAGCGTTACTATAGCCTCTAGTTTGGGTTCTTTTCTAGTATTATCTATTGTGCTTGTCGCCATAAAAAAAATAAGAAACACCATGTCTATTTTAATCATAGGACTGATGTTTGGAAGTATCAGTGCTGCTATCATTAATATTTTGAGCTATTTTAGTAACGCAGAACTATTACAACAATTTATATTTTGGAGTTTTGGAAGTCTTGGTAACTTAAGTTGGCAAGAACTTGGTATATTTTCGGCAACACTCTCTGTCAGTATCTTAATTTTATTGACAAGTATTAAATCTTTGAACGGACTATTATTAGGTGAAAACTATGCTGCAAGCATGGGAGTAAATTTAAAAAGAACGAGATACATCGTACTAATTATCACAAGCTTAATGACAGGTGTAATAACTGCTTTTTCTGGACCAATTGCTTTTATTGGGCTGGCAGTACCTCATTTAACTAAATTATTATTTGACACATCTGATCATAAAATATTGATTCCTACTGTTGCGTTAACGGGTGCTATACTTATGCTAATTTGTGATACAATAGCTCAGGTTCCAAACAGTGAATATACATTACCGATCAATGCTATTACCTCTCTTTTTGGAGCGCCTATAGTGATATGGCTTTTAATACGAAGACAAAAAGTTATGATCTAAATGGAATCCAATTCAAAACATATTGTACTAAGAACTAAAAATCTCGCTATTGGTTATAGCGACAAATCAAGTACGACTTATATTGCTCAAGAATTAAACATAACACTTGAGAAAGGCAAACTGGTTTGCTTATTAGGTAAAAATGGTATTGGTAAATCTACGTTATTGAGGACTCTTTCAAAAACTCAACATAAACTTGAAGGAGATATTCTTATCGACGAAGAGAACTTGCTTAAAATAACACCTGCTCGTTTGGCTCAAAAAATGAGCTTGGTACTCACAGAAAAAACCCCAGAAAACCAACTTACTGTATACGAACTAATTGCCCTAGGAAGACAACCTTATACCGACTGGCTAGGTAGACTTTCTAAAGAAGATATACAAAAAGTAAATCAAGCTATTGAATTAGTTCAAATAGAACATATAGCCAATAAAAAGAATTATGAGCTAAGTGATGGGCAGTTACAAAAAGTTATGATTGCAAGGGCTTTAGCTCAAGATACAGATATTATTATATTAGATGAACCAACGGCTCACTTAGACTTACATCATAAAATTGAAGTTTTTAAAATTCTTCAAGATTTGGTAAACAAAACAGACAAGACAATCATCTTATCTACTCACGAAGTCAATCTTGCCTTACAACTTGCCGATGAATTATGGTTGATGACAGAAAATAAATTTACTTCTGGAACTACAGAATCATTGATTGAATCAAAAGATTTAGAAAAATTATTCCCTAAAGACAAAATATATTTTAATTCCGAATTAAAACAATTTACTCTAAAAAAATAAGTACTTTGGTACTTTATAAATTATAAAACAGCATCAATGAAATACATATTTCAATCATTAATCTTCCTATTATTAATCACTTCATGTAACAGTACGAAAGACATTGTAAATGATGATTTAGCCGTCACTTATGCAAACAGTATAACCTTAGAAGAACTTAAAGAAAATCTATATACCCTCGCTTCAAAAGAATATAACGGAAGAAATACAGGAGAGCCTGGACAAAAAAAAGCCGCTGAATTCTTAAAAAACCAATATATCTCCTATGGGATTAAGAGTCCTATTGCTAATGGAGATTATTTTCAAAAAATCCCTGAATCCTTTTTACCAAAATCAGTTAAAGCCTCTGAAAATGTAATTGCATATATTGAAGGATCAGAGTTTCCCGATGAAATCGTAGTCATCACAGCACATTATGATCATCTCGGAAACAATGGAGTTGAAATATTTTATGGAGCGGATGATGATGCATCTGGAACCGTTGCTGTTTTAGAAATTGCAAAAGCTTTTAAAGAAGCTAAAAAAAAGGGACATGGACCAAAAAGATCCATACTTTTTATAAATATAACTGCAGAAGAAAAAGGTCTTTATGGTTCCAAATGGTATGTAAAACACCCCGTTTTTCCTTTGAAAAATCATATTGCCAACCTTAATATTGATATGATTGGTAGAGTTGACGATGCTCATTTACAAAACGAAAATTATATCTATTTAATCGGTTCAGATAAATTGAGCACAGAACTACACATACTATCAGAAAAGGTAAACAACAAATATACCCAACTAAATATTGACTATACCTATAACGATGAAAACGACCCCAATCGATTTTATTATCGTTCTGACCATTATAATTTCGCAAAGAACAACATCCCTGTTATTTTTTATTTTAATGGTGTACATGAAGATTATCATAAGTCAACCGACATTCCAGAAAAAATTAATTATGAACTATTAACAAAAAGGACAAAATTAGTTTTTTACACAGCTTGGGAAATTGCCAATCGAAAAGAGCGACTTAAAGTGGATGAAAAATAATTTAAACATCTGTTTACTAGCAAGAACAAAAAACAAGAGTCCTAATAGAAGTCTGAATGAAATAATCATCAATATAAATATTTGATTATATTTCTTATCTTTAAGTATATAAAATCAAACAATTTTATTATATTGCCTAATTAACAACAATAAAACCGTAAAAGAAACCTATGGAATCACTAGATAGAGCTTTAGAATTCGAAGAAAATGTATCTACATTTAAGTCAAGAGACGAACGTATCAAGGCATCACATACCGCAAAGGAATTAGTACTTGCGTTAAATGAAATATATAAAGAGACAAAAGATCCTAATATTATGGATGTGATGAAGCGAATTACAGCAATTAAACAAAAGTTTGAAAAAAGATTAAAAGGAAGACTAACTGCATAAGAGTTATTTTACAAGTAATTCTTCTAAAGATGCTAGAAAATATACAATATCTTCTTTAGTAGTAAAAGTACTAAATGAAATTCTCATGGAAGTTAATGACACATCTGTTGGACTTAATAAAGCTCCCAAAACGTGTGATCCAGCCTCACTTCCACTCTGACATGCACTTCCTCCAGAAACTGCAATCCCTTTCATATCAAGATTAAACAACAAAAAAGGAGAGTCTAACGGCAATCGAATATTCAATATCGTTGCCGTAGTATCTTTTAAGTTTTCTGAACCTGCATTAAACTGTATTGATGGTATTGATTTTTGAATCAAATCAATCGTCAATTTTTTCAACTCCAAAATACTCTTTACACCTGATTCCAGGTGCTTTATAGAAATATCCAAAGCCTTTTCCATCCCTACTATGGCATGAACAGGTTCCGTTCCTGCTCTAGCTCCTTTTTCTTGTTCACCTCCTAATAACATAGGCTTTACACCATGCCCTTCTTTAAAATAAGCAAAACCAACCCCCTTAGGTCCGTGAAATTTATGCGCACTTGCCGAAATAAAATCAACATTTAAGGCTCTTAAGTCAACATCAAAATGACCAACAGCTTGCACAGCATCCGAATGAAACAAGGCATCATATTCTTCACAAATACTAGCTACTTTTTTAACATCTAAAATACTTCCAATTTCATTATTTACAAACATCAAACTCACTAAGGTTTTACCTGTTATTTCCTCCTCTAACAAACTTCTTAGATTTACGATATCAACCTTTCCTTGTGCATTTGTTTCAACAAAATTAAGTTCTATTCCGAATTCAATTTCTAAGCTTTTTACCGTTCTTAAAACCGCATGATGCTCTAATTTACTCGTAACTATTTTAGTCACACCTAAATTAACAACAGCGTTTCTCAAAATCAAATTATTCGCTTCGGTTCCTCCAGAAGTAAATATGATTTCACTCGAGCTTACACCTAGATGTTTGGCAATCCCTTTTCTCGAGTTTTCTATTAAAGACTTTGCTGTTCTTCCAAAATGATGTATAGAAGAAGGGTTTCCAAAACACTGTCTCATGGAATCTCCCATTAATGTAATTACCTCATCATAAACTTGGGTTGTAGCAGCGTTATCTAAATATACTTTTCTCATAAAACACAAATAAAAAATAGTGAAATTCAAGCTATAAAAAAGCTTCAAGCAAATGTAATTCAATTAAAATTAACAGAAAAGACTTTTTACATTCTCTTTAAAACCATTATCTTTGTTTTATATTATTTTTACAATGAAAAAATTCTGTTTCCTTGCTTTTTTAAGTCTTTTATTAGCCTGTGATGATGGCGAATACAATATTCCTTCTTTTGATTTTGATGGTCTAACAATAAACGACTGTGGAGAGATTGTGTTTAGTAAAATCACCTCAAGTGGTACAGAATCATTGATTTTACAGATTAATGAAGACAATACCGATGATGTTTTTTTTAAAACTGCTGTAGATACCCTATCGATAAGTATTGCTGCTGGTACGGATAATACGATGTATTACAGAATTTTTGATTCCAGTATTACTACTAGCAGTTATTTTTGTCAAGAAATACCTCCTTCAACACCTCTAGTTACAGAAGAATGGTTTGGTGAAGGAACTCTATATATAACAAATACGATTACACTAGATGATGATAATGACGGTATAGTATTAATAAATGAATCTACCTCTAATGAAGAAAACAACAATACCAATGTAGATTATTTGAATGTTAATGACAACAAACCTATTACGGCAGTAAATCCTGTTACAAACACTTACAGCTATAGTTATACGATGCTTTTTGAATTCACAACATTAACTCTATACAACGAAACTAGTACTATAAATTATTCTAACGGTTATACATACGGCACCAAAACAGGTACGTTTACTTCTAGTGAATTACTTTTTGAAAAAGATGAAGATGAATAATGCTATTCTCTAGGGTTTTGCAGAATGTAAACCTCAGTGGCTCCTTCTCCATATTTTAAATAGGAACCTTGAGATATTCTTACAGTATATCTATTCAACAAATAGTGTAATTCCTTTTCTAGAACCCCTTCACCAACACCATGAATAAAAACAATTCTCGGAATTCTTTTGCGAATTGCAAATTCCAATTTATGTTTTGCCGTATCTAGTTGGATATTTAATATGTCAAAATTTTGCATTCCTTTGGTAGACTTTACTAAGTTTTGAATATGCAAATCCACCTCCATAGGCGGAATTGTTCCTTCTTTTTTATTTTTCTTTTGAGAAAAAACTCTTTTTTTTGATTCAGAATTTATTTTTGCCCGTAAAAGAGGATTATTAATGTCTGAAAATTTCGACAATTCATTTTGATCCTTATCTATTTTCACAAGTTGATTTTCTGTGAAACTTATCTCAAATCCGTCGTCGTCTTCAACAAGAATATTAGATTTATCGATCTTTAATACTACCCCTCTAATCGCAGCGTCTAACACAGCAACTTTATCTCCTTCTTTAAATTTCATTGACAACTATACTTCTCTATTTTTATCATAAGGAATTTTAGAAAGCAAATACTTAATAGAATTTATTCGTGCAGATGTTTTTCTGTCTGCCATAATTATTTTCCATGGAATTCCACTTTCAGGAGTATTGTCAAACATTTTCGTTTTGTACAATGTATATTCATCCCACAATTCTTGTGCCGATTCATCTACGGATGTCATTTTCCATTGTTTTAAAGGATTCTTTTTTAAATCTTCAAATCTTTTCGATTGTTCTTTTTTATTTATTGACATATAAATTTTCACAAGCTTTATTCCAGATTGAGTAATCATCTTTTCAAAGTCATTTACCTGACTCATAAAAATATCATATTCTTCTTCAGTACAAAATCCATTTACAGGTTCTACCACCGCTCTATTATACCAACTTCTATCAAAAAAAACTATTTCTCCTGCTTTTGGAAATTTTGTAATATATCGTTGAAAATACCATTGAGATCGCTCCTCTTCAGAAGGTTTTCTCAAAGCTATTATTCTAAAATGTCTAGGGTTGATCCTTTCAGTTAATCTTCTTATGGCTCCTCCTTTCCCTGCGGCATCTCTACCTTCAAAAATAACGATAACACGTTCATTCTTCTCAATAATAGAAGCCTGCATTTTGATCAACTGAACTTGTAATTTTTTTAATTTTTTTTCATAATCATAAATACGTAAAGCACGTTCAACATTAATAGAGTCTTTGGCTAACAAGCCTTTAATTCCTATTTTTGTATTCAATTTATCAATTACTTGTTTTTCTTCTAAACTATCTTCCATTTCTTATTCAGAATTATTAATAAATATAATTTATTTCATGTAAATTCACTCTAATCAATTTGATAAGATGATCTAAAATAATGCATAATCACATTAGGATCTGGGAATAAATTTGTCTTAGAAAAATCTTTTCCATCATATTCAAACTTAGACAAGACATATCTAATACACTCTAACCTAGCAACCTCTTTATTATTAGTTTTCACAATAACCCATGGACTATAACTCGTATGTGTTTTGCTATACATTTGTTCTTTAAAATGAGTATACTTACTCCATAATTTTTGACCTTTTTGATCCACAGAACTAAATTTCCAACGTTTCAAAGGGTTTTTCATTCTTGAATTAAAACGTTTTTCTTGTTCATCTTTAGATATTGACAACCAAAATTTTATAATAATCAACCCGTCTTCATAAAGCATATGTTCAAAATCAGGAACTTGGGACATAAATTCGTTGTATTGTTTATCATCGCAGAACCCCATAACAGGTTCAACAACAGCACGATTATACCAACTTCTATCAAAAAAAACTATTTCTCCTGGATTTGGTAATTCTCGAATATAGCGCATAAAATACCATTGACCTCTTTCAATATCTGTCGGTTTATTCAATGCTACCAAGCGAGAGGTTCTTGGGCTCAAATGTTCCATAAATCGCCTAATCGCTCCACCTTTTCCTGCAGCATCTCTACCCTCAAAAATCACGGCAACTCTTTTATTATTCTTAGCAACCCATTGCTGAAATTTCACTAATTCAACTTGAAGTTTTTTTAATTCCTCCTCGTATTCAATGGTATTCAGTATTACCTCGTATTTTCCTCCTTTACTCTCTAGTAGACTTTTTAATTCCTTTTTCGATTGTAATTTCCCTATCTCTTCTAGAGATAAACTTTCGAATTTTTCCATAACCTAATCTCAATTTAGCAATAAAAAGTGACTTCTAATTTGCTACTTCACTTAAAAATTTCACACGCATTAATCGTAAATCTTCTTCTTCATAATCCCCATCAAATTCATCCATTGCCTCCTGAATATCATCAGATTCAGCCTCCATAAAATAATCCATTATTTCTTCCTGCTGATCTTCATCCAAAATATCATCAATACAATAAGAAATATCCAATTTCGTGCCTGAATATACAATCGTTTCAATCTCCTTTATCAGAGCATCCATCTCTAAACCTTTGGATTTAGAAATATCTTCCAAAGACAATTTCCTATCTGTATTTTGAATAATATATAACTTTAAACCAGATTTAACACCTGTCCCTTTTAGGATCAAATCATCGGGTCTAATAATATCGTTTTCTTTTACATATACTTCAATCAAAGAGATAAATTCCTTTCCGAATTTTCTAGCTTTCCCATCTCCAACACCATGCACATTTGATAATTCTTCTATCGTAATTGGGTACCGAAGAGCCATGGCATCTAAAGAAGGATCTTGAAATATCGCAAATGGAGGAACTCCTCGCTTTTTTCCTACCTTTTTTCTTAAATCCTTTAGCATCAATATTAATTTTTGATCACTAACACCTCCATGTATTTTAGAATTCACAACACCTTCTCCAATATTTATTGTTTGGGTATAAGTATGATCCGCAGTCATCATAAACGACTTTGGATTATTGATAAACTCATGTCCTTTTTCTGTCATTTTTAGAACACCATATTGCTCAATTTCTTTACGTAATAAACTCACTACAAGTGCCTGACGTATTAAAGCCATCCAGTAACCCTTTGGATATTTTTTTCCGATTCCAAAAAACGGTTTCTCATGAGTCTTATGTGAGTTCAACATTGCATTCTCATTACCTATTAAGGTTGAAACTATATCTTTTGATTTGTATTTTTCTTTAGACTCTCTAACTACCGACAGTAATATTTTTACCTCTTCACCTGCTTCTATTTTTGGTTTAGGTGAACGGGTATTGTCGTCCATACTGGCTCCCAAACCATTTACCTCATCAAACTCTTCGCCAAAATAATGTAATAAATATTTACGACGACTCATTGAAGTTTCAGCATAACCAACAACCTCTTGTAATAAAGCGTGTCCAATTTCTTGCTCTGCTACAGGTTTACTAGATATAAATTTCTCTAGTTTTTCAATATCTTTATAAGAATAGTAAGCCAAACAATACCCCTCTCCATCATCTCTCCCAGCTCTACCTGTTTCTTGATAATAACTTTCTAAACTCTTAGGAATATCATGGTGTATAACAAAACGAACATCTGGTTTATCGATTCCCATCCCAAAAGCAATGGTCGCAACGATAACATCCACGTCTTCCATCAAAAACATATCTTGATGTTTTGCCCTAGTCTTTGCATCCAGCCCAGCATGATATGGCATAGCCTTCACTCCATTTACCTGTAAAATTTGAGCTACCTCCTCTACTTTTTTCCTGCTTAAACAATAGACAATACCCGATTTCCCATCATAACTACGTACAAAACGAATCATATCGCTGTAGATATCTTTCGTCTTTGGTCTAACGTCATAAAACAAATTGGGTCTATTAAAAGACGCCTTAAAAGTGTTGGCATCTGTAATACCCAAAGTTTTCAAGATGTCTTCTTGTACTTTTTCAGTCGCTGTAGCGGTCAAACCAATAATAGGAAGATCATCGATCTCCTTAATAATTGTTCTTAAATTCCTATATTCTGGTCTAAAATCATGTCCCCATTCAGAAATACAATGCGCTTCATCGATTGCCACAAAAGAAATATTTTGCGAACGTAAAAACTCGACATACTCAGGTTTTATCAAAGATTCTGGCGCTACATACAACAACTTTGTCAAACCAGATATGATATCTGACTTTACCGTTGCTATTTCCGACTTGTTTAATGATGAATTCAATACGTGAGCAATCCCATCGTGTTCTGAAATTCCACGAATAGCATCTACTTGATTCTTCATCAAAGCGATAAGTGGCGATACCACAATAGCAGTTCCTTCTTTCATTAACGCAGGCAGCTGATAACACAATGATTTTCCCCCTCCTGTTGGCATGACTGCAAAAGTGTTATCTCCTGCAACAATACTTCTAATTACATCTTCTTGTAAGCCTTTAAATTTTGAAAAACCAAAAAACTTTTTTAATGGACTATGTAAATCAATTTCCTCTCTATTCATTACTTATTTAATCTAACTTTTGATACATTTGCAAATAAAGGTATCACTTTTTTTTATTTAAAAAAATTAAAACTTTTGAAAAACTCAAATACTATTATTGACAAAGCCATACTAACTATTGATATAGAAAGTAAAGCCATTGCGAATTTAAAAAAATTAATCAATATTGATTTTGAAAAAGCGGTAAATTTCATCTTTAATTCTAAAGGAAGAGTTATTATTACAGGAATTGGAAAAAGCGCTATTATTGCAAATAAAATTGTTGCAACGATGAATTCTACTGGAACCCCAGCAATATTCATGCATGCAGCAGATGCTATTCACGGAGATTTAGGTAATATTCAAGAGGATGACATAGTAATCTGTATTTCAAAAAGCGGAAACACTCCTGAGATTAAAGTTTTAGTTCCTCTGATTAAAAATTATGGAAATAAAATAATTGCCTTAACAGGAAACCCTAATTCTTTTTTAGCTACGAATGCTGATTTTCTTTTAAATTGTGAGGTTGAGAAAGAAGCTTGTCCAAATAATCTTGCTCCAACAACAAGTACAACAGCTCAGTTAGTAATGGGTGATGCTTTGGCTATCTGTCTGTTAGATTTAAGAGACTTTACAAGTAAAGATTTTGCTAAATACCACCCAGGTGGAGCATTGGGAAAACGACTTTATTTAAGGGTTAGTGACTTAATATCTAATCATGAAATGCCATTAGTTACTTCAAATACAAATATAAAAGATGTAATTATCGAAATTTCAAAAAAAAGACTGGGAGCTACTGCAGTGATTGATAATCAGAAAATTTCTGGGATGATTACAGATGGAGATATTCGTAGGATGCTAGAAAAAAATGATAACATTTCAAAACTACAGGCAAAAGATATTATGTCACTTAGCCCCAAAACATTAAATGTTGATGCTATGGCGATTGACGCTCTCAACACTTTAGAAAATTTTGGTATCACTCAAATACTAGTCTTGAATGATGAAAAGAAATATGTTGGAATTATTCATTTACACGACCTTATCAAAGAAGGGATTTTTTAAAAACACAAATACGCACAAACTATTAAATACATGAGTGAAGAAAAAAATCAAATGTCGTTTTTGGCACATCTTGAGGAATTAAGATGGCACTTAGTAAGATCAACTGTCTCCATTTTTATTTTTGGAATCGTTCTTTTTTCATTTAAAAAAAAGGTATACGATAATTTTTTATTGGCTCATTTAGATAGTAATTTCGTCACCTATCAATGGTTTTGTAGAGTTTTTAAATCTATTGGTATTGACAGTGATTTCTGTGGAGTTTCATTTCCTCAAAAACTTCAAAGTTTATCTATGACAAATCAATTGATGAATGCTATTTGGACTTCATTAATTTTAGGGTTGATTATTTCATTCCCTTATATATTATGGGAAATGTGGAAGTTTATATCCCCTGGACTTCATAAAAACGAGGTTAAAAAATCAAAAGGGTTCTTGTTTATTGCATCCGTATTATTTTTTACTGGAGTCTTGTTTAGTTTTTATGTAATCGTTCCAATGTCTGTTTATTTCTTTTATAATTTTGAAATTACGGACACTATTCAAAACAACTTTACGCTATCTTCTTATATCTCAATGGTGACTAACACTATTTTGGGGGTCTCCGTAGTTTTTGAATTACCTGTTCTTATATTTTTCTTAACCAAATTAGGATTGGTCACTCCTGAGTTCCTGAAGAAATACAGAAAACATGCTCTGGTAGTTGTTTTATTGTTATCTGCAGTGATTACTCCACCCGACATAGCAAGTCAAATTATTGTATCTATTCCTGTTTTGATTTTGTATGAAATAAGCATTCATGTATCAAGATTTGTGATCAAAAAACAAGAACATTCATAATTAAAATAAATTCTATTTTATGAAACTTAGAGCTGAAAACATTCAAAAACTATACGGCAACAGAAAAGTTGTAAAAGGTATTTCTTTAGAAGTAAACCAAGGAGAAATTATTGGTTTATTAGGTCCAAATGGAGCCGGAAAAACAACTTGTTTTTATATGATTGTTGGAATGATACAACCTAATTTCGGGAAAATATTTTTAGATGACATGGAGATCACAGAGTTTCCTATGTATAAAAGAGCACAACAAGGTATTGGCTATTTAGCACAGGAAGCTTCTGTGTTCAGAAAATTATCTGTTGAAGATAATATTCTTTCTGTATTGCAATTTACAGGTAGAACAAAAAAAGAAGAAAAAGAAAAACTTGAATCCCTGATCGCTGAATTTAATTTAGGACATGTAAGAAAAAACAGAGGAGATTTACTTTCAGGTGGCGAAAGACGTCGTACAGAAATCGCACGTTGTTTAGCCTCTGACCCTAAATTCATTTTACTTGACGAACCTTTTGCTGGGGTTGACCCTATTGCTGTAGAGGATATTCAAAGTATCGTGGCTCAATTAAAAAACCGAAACATAGGTATCCTTATTACGGATCACGACGTACAGGCTACTTTAGCCATTACGGACAAAACTTACTTAATGTATGAGGGAGGAATTCTAAAAGAAGGAACTCCCGAAGAATTAGCAGATGATGCAACCGTTAGAAAAGTTTATCTCGGTGAAAGCTTTATCTTAAAGAAAAATAAATTCAAATAAAAAAAGGAACTTGTTGAAATACGAGTTCCTTTTTTATACAATCGTTTCTTCTGTTTTATATTACCATCGAATAAATACAGATCCCCACGTAAACCCACTCCCAAAGGCAGCCAAAACAACCAAATCATTGTCTTTTATTCGTCCTTTTTCCCAAGCTTCACTTAAGGCAATTACCACAGATGCAGCAGTTGTATTTCCGTAATGCATAATATTGTTATAAACCTGCTCGTCTTTTAGTTTGAATTTTTTCTGAATGAATTGTGCTATTCTTAAATTAGCCTGATGTGGCACCAATAAATCAATATCCTCGGGTTTTAACCCATTTCTCTCTAAACCTTCTACTATAACCTCAGAAAAGCGTACTACTGCATGTTTAAAAACAAACTGCCCATTCATATATGGAAAATAAGAAACATCTTCAAGATCGTTATTTTCAATTATCTCAGGTACCCATCTTAAAGTACTCGGTCCTTTCATCACTAATTCTTTCGCGTGCTTTCCTTCAGAATGCAAATGAGTTGAGAGTATTCCTTTTCCTTTTTCTTCGGTTCTACTAAGCACTAAAGCTCCAGCACCATCACCAAAAATCACAGAAACGTTACGACCCCTTGTTGTTTTATCCAGTCCTCCCGATTGATTTTCAGAGCCGATGACCAAAATATTTTTATACATTCCTGTTTTAATAAATTGATCAGCAACAGACATCGCATATACAAACCCTGAACATTGATTTCTTACATCCAATGCACCAATTGTTGGCATATCTAACATCTCTTGAATTTCAACTCCACCTCCCGGAAAGTACATATCTGGACTTAAAGTTGCAAATACAATAAAATCGATGTCATCCTTTGTCAAACCTGACCGTTCAATTGCAATTCTCGCAGCTTTTGCTCCCATAACCGAAGTTGAATCTTCAGTTCCTTTTTTAATCCATCTGCGTTCTTTTATTCCAGTTCGTTCTTGAATCCATTTATCATTAGTCTCCATTATTTTTGATAAATCATCATTCGTGACAATATTATCAGGAACATAAAAACCTAAACCTATAATTTTAGAGCTATACATAGACCTTATTTTTAGTTAATTAGTTAAACTCAATTCACTCTTTTATTCAAGTATGTTTAATTTAGCAAATTTTAAAATCAATTTTTTTATTCCTTCTTTTTGAAATTTAATTTCAGCTTTTGCATCTCCACCTGCCCCCTCTAATTTAATCACTTCTCCGACACCAAAACGTATATGTTCTACACGAGTACCAACAGTCATTTCACCTATTAAAGTCCCACCAACCTTAGCTACTACTTTAGATAATAGCCTCATATTAGAACCCAGAATAGGTTTTTTTAAAACACTTGGTTTTGCCGTTCTTATGCTGGGATTATTTCTAGGAATTGGTTTTCTAAACCTTATTTTATCTCTAGGTATATCATCTTCAAACAAATGACTGTCAACAAAATTATTAGTTCTTGGAGCCAATTTTTTGGGAGTCATATATTCCAAAAACACAGGGTCTATTTCTTCTAAAAAACGACTAGGTTCTGCCTCTGTCAATTTTCCCCATCGATATCTTGTCTGTGCAAAGCTTAGATAGACTTGATGTTCGGCTCTTGTCAATGCAACATAAAACAACCTTCGCTCCTCCTCCAATTCACTTCTTGTATTCATACTCATCGCTGAGGGAAATAAAGATTCTTCCATGCCTACTACATACACATAAGGATACTCTAACCCTTTTGCTAAATGAATGGTCATCAAAGAAATCATCGGTTCATCTCCTTCTTTATCACTGTCCAAATCCGATTTTAAAGCTACATCCTCTAAAAAAACAGCCAAAGAATCTTCTTGTTCTTTTTCTTTTGCTCCATCAATAAAATACTTGACTCCATTCAATAATTCTTGTACATTTTCTACTTTGCTAACTCCTTCTGGTGTACTATCTGCTTCTAAATCTTTTACAATTTTAATTTGTTTTACTACCTGATCTGCAATTTCAAATGCATTTATTTTTTGAGCACCAATTGACAATGCTTGAATCATATTTGCGAAATTTTTTAATTTCGTTTTTGTTCCTGCATTTATTTTTAAATCTATTTTATCAATATGTACTACAATCTCAAACAGTGACTTATTATAATGATTTGCTGCAATCGTTAATTTATCAATAGTAGTGGCACCAATACCACGAGCCGGATAATTAATAATTCTAGTCAAAGCAATATCATCCTTAGGATTTATCAAAACTCGTAAATATGATAAAACATCTTTTATTTCCTTTCTTTGGTAAAATGATGTTCCTCCATAAATTTTATAAGCGATTCTCTTTTTACGTAAGGCATCCTCCATTGCACGAGACTGAGCATTTGTTCTATAAAGAATACAAAACTTATCATTTGTCAACTGATGATTCATTTTGTTTTCAAAAATAGAATTGGCAACCCAACGTCCTTCTTCTCCATCAGAAATGGTACGCATTACCTTTACTTTTGGTCCATCGGCATTTGCAGTAAAAATTTCTTTATCTAATTTGGTTTTATTTTTTTCAATCAAACTATTTGAAGCTTCAACGATATTTCTCGAAGATCTATAGTTTTGTTCCAGTTTAAACGTTTTTACATTTTCATAATGCTTTTGGAAGTTTAAAATATTATTAATATTCGCACCACGGAAAGCATATATACTTTGAGAATCATCTCCTACTACACAAATATTATGAAACCGATCTGCCAATGCTCTCACAATTAAATACTGAGAGTGATTTGTATCCTGATACTCATCGACCATTATATAGCGGAACCTATCTTGATATTTTGCTAAGACATCTGGAAAACGAGATAATAATTCATTTGTTCGCAATAACAAATCGTCAAAATCCATTGCTCCTGCCTTAAAACATCGTTCTACATAGGCTTTATAAATCTCCCCAATTTTTGGGCGACTTGCCATGGTGTCCGCTTCTTTTAAATCGGGGTTGTTAAAATAGGCTTTTACTGTAATCAAACTATTTTTAAATTGAGAAATCCTGTTCAATACTTGTTTCGACTTATAACGTTCTTTATCTAATTGCAATTCTTTAATAATTGTACCTATTAGTTTTACAGAATCTTGAGAATCATAAATTGTAAAATTAGAAGGATATCCCAATTTATCCGATTCTGAACGTAAAATACGAGCAAAAACAGAATGAAAAGTCCCCATCCATAAATTTTTCGCTTCGTTTTCTCCCACAACAGCACCAATTCGATCTTTCATTTCACGCGCTGCTTTGTTCGTAAAAGTCAAGTTTAAAATATTAAAAGGATCAACTCCGCACTTCATCAAATGGGCTATTCTATAGGTAAGAACTCGCGTTTTTCCTGAACCAGCACCAGCAATGATAATCATAGGTCCCTCTAATTGTAAAACAGCCTGCTTCTGTGATGGATTCAATTCGTCTAAATAATCTATCAAACTAATATCTTTTTAATTTAAATAAAAAAGTATCTCTACTACAGCATCAAAAATAAGTTTTCGCACCAATTAAAACAATAAAAGTTATCTACATCTTCGCTATTTTAAAAAAATGTTTAATTTCGTGATTATAACTAGATTTTCTCTATGAATACAATTGATTTTACAAGTATTGCATTTTCTACTATTCCTGCCATTATTACTGGTGGTATCGCTTATTATTTTTTCAAAACTCATATTCAAAATGAAAACGATAGAAGAAACTTTGAACTACTACAACAAGGAAAAAAGTTGACTTTACCTGCTCGACTTCAAGCTTATGAAAGAATTACTTTATTTTTAGAAAGAATAAATCCAAGTCAATTGTTGATTCGAATAAAACCATTAGGCGATAATAAAAATGTTTATAGTTCTATATTATTAAGCACTATAGAACAAGAATACGAGCATAATATCAGTCAGCAAATTTATATCTCTGAAGAATGCTGGAATGTAATAACTACCTCCAAAAATGCAGTGGCACATATTATTTCAGAAATAACAAAAGATAATCTGATTAAAAATTCTCAAGAATTAAGAGAAGGCATATTAAAAAAAATGTTGGATACTACTCCTCCTTCAGCTATTGCTCTTTCTTTTCTAAAAGCAGAAGTCTTCAAAATTTTATAATAAAAAAACGCCTCATTTCTGAGGCGTTTTTTTGTTATAGCAATATTAATTATTCATACTCATCTGTTATTCGTTAAAATAGATTTTTGAAGCACCTAAACCTACAGCTGTAGAGTATAGTGTGCTTTTAGAGTTTACATCTGTAATAGTCAATTTACTCAAAGCTTCAAAAGAGTATTGTACTCCATATAACTTCCCTTCTTTAACTGTCATTCCATATAATTTATCCGTGGTAATAGCATCTCCCTGTGATAACTCTGTAGCATTTTCCTCTATAGAAAACACTCCTGAATAATTAATATGATAGTAAATATTTCCTCCATCAACATCCAATAAATTAGGATGAATCCCTTCTGTAAATTCAATCGTAGAAATCAAGGTATTTGAAGATATATCAATGGTTTGAATCGCAGCAATGGTTTCAACTTCTGGATACCAAATTCCATTATCTCCTTCTACCCAAGATGATTCTTCACCTTGAGAAAGAACTACTAAATTCCCAACAGAATTAAAAACTAAATCATCTGGGGCATCTTTTACGATAATCGTTGAAATCCTATTGTTTGCATCTGTATCAATTACAGAAACAATATTATTGTATGGAGTACCATAGCCCGTACCTCCTTTATTGGAAACATACAATATATTATTTTTACTTACAATTCTTTCTGGGCCATTTGAAATTTCAAATGTGGATTCTACTTTATTTAACGCTAAGTCTACGACTGCAATAAACTCATCTGTTACCACATTAGAATCTCCCCAGTTGGTAACGTATCCTTTTCCGTTTGCAAAAGCCATATAGCGAGGGTTATTTAAATCATCTGTAATCACCGCTTTTTGAACAAAAGTATATCTATCTACGACTACGATAGAATTCGCATCATTTAAAACAATATATGCATCATCACCGTTAAAAGCAACTGACTGAATTAACCCTCCTAATTGGGCTCCATTAACAGATTTATACACAAAATTTGAAGCAGTACTATAGTCACCAGCAATAAACGACAAAGAACCATCTTTTGACCCATAACTTCCTTCAGCACTCACTATTATTCCATTCTCATAGGTGTCTAAAAGTTCCGTTAAATCACTTGAGTCATCCTCTGTACAGGATATAAAAACTATACTTAGCAAGAATAGTTTGAAAATTAATTTTGTTGTTTTCATTTTTATTTAATTAAAATTTATAATTGATATTTATTGTGTAATTTCTTCCAGGCATAGGGCGTAAGTTTGTAAAATAATACAATTCGTTGCACAAATTATTCGCCTTTCCTCCAAGCACTATTTCTTCCTTATTCGTTTTATATAGCGTTACGTCAATTCCAAAATTCATTACACTTACTTGGTCCAAAGAATAAAAATCGATTGCGAGTCGGTTTGTATATACGTCACTTTGATATAGTTCTTGTAAATAGATTTTCACTCTATTATAAGTGTATTCTAAATTATAATTCAAAAGATGTTTTGGTGCATAAGGTAATTGCTTACCTGTTTCAGAATTTGTTGCTATCGCATATATATAGTTTCCAAAAAAACGAAAAGAATGTTTGCCTATCTTTTTATTATAACTAACAAACAGTTCAACTCCTTTATTCACAGCAGCATCAATGTTTATAGGTGTCCATAAATTTGAATTTCCTGCTGGCTTCCATATAATTTTATCTATTATATCAATATAAAATAGGGTTGTATTTAGCTCAAAGCCATAATTTTCAAATTCTACTCCCAGCTCACCTTGTTTCGAATGTTCTGGAATCAAGTCCTCATTGCCTACAACTGGCCAATACATTTCGTTATAAGTTGGTACTCTATAATTTGATGAAATATTTGTTTTCAACCAAATAAAGCTGCCTAATTTATACTCTGCCGATAAAGAAACTGAAATTGGAACTTCAAAATCAGAATTGAATTCCTTTCTAAAACCAAGTGAAGAGATTAGATTTGAGTTTGACTTAAACGTTAATATACTTCCAAACGAATACGCTTCTCTTATTCTGGATGTAATATAATTTGTACTTCCATTTGTATTTTCATACAACATCAAATATTTTAAACTCCATACATTTGAGAATCTATAATCTATAGCGTAATCTAATAAGGACTTTTTAGACTCCCCAAATTCAAAATTCTCAGCATCCTTATCACCATAATATCTATACTCCTGAGTAATATATGCAGAATTTATTACTTGAGTAAAACTTCCAAATTTGTATTCCCATTTCAATAAATTACGTTGATTAAAATCTTCATTTCTTTCACTACCTGCTGATGGATTAGGCAAACCATCTGAGAACAAACGATCTCCATAATATCCAGTTGAATAGAAATATAATTTATTGACATTTGAAATTTTATAACCGAGGCAAAAATCAATACTATAATTGACATATTTTCCATTTTCATTTTTCAATAAGTTCCCATCTTCATCAAAATAACGATCATCTATAAAAGCATAATCATTGTCTGATTTATTATAGGTTCCTGAGATTTTTATTGCCCATTTTCCTGTTCCTAAATTGGATTTAAAAAAACTTGAAGTTGTATGATAACTTCCATAAGAAGTAAACAATTGATAATCTTGATGCTCTTCAAAATCCAATATATCTTTTAAATGCACCGTACCTCCAATCGCACCAGAACCATATTGCACACTACCGCCACCACTTTTTACAATAATTTTATCAGCAGTATTAGCTGAAAGTGAATTAAAGTCAGTTTGACCACTTCCAACTGAATTAATATTGATACCATTCCATAAAACAACGGTATTTGAAGCAGATGTTCCTCTAAAACGAGCAGAACTTGTTCCTCCATTTCCATAGTCTTTAAAAACTATAGGACTATTATATCTTAGTAATGACGTGAAATTGGTTGGATTCTTAACTATCGTTTCTACAGATAATTCAATTGTTTTCTGCCCTAATACTTCTTGTTTATGAAATTTTTCAGTAGAAATAACTACAGCCTCAAGGTTTTGAATAGAATCAAGACTTTCACTACCTTCATTTTTTACTTGCGAAAAAACAGGTTTGAAACACAATACAGCCAATAAAAAAAACACCTTACATACTTTCATAATAATTTCCTTTTCTCCCGAAAGTCTATTTAAAATTATGAATTAGGTAGGTCTCCTGGCTTGCGTCTTGTTGTTACCTTCCCGTAAATTACTTTACAGTGGTATAAGTTTACAACAAGCATCAAAATAAATTGACTTAGCTTACAGTTGCGGGGACAGCTTTCGAATTAAACGAAATTCCCTTTTAATCTCATTTCTAAACTATCGAAATGAAAACCAAATTCGCTGCAAAAATAGAGACAATGTTTGGATAAACAATCTTTTTTTTAATTGTTTTTAAATCTCTATTCGTAAAAAGAAAAAATAATCCATCTAGGGAAATAACCACAAAAAAACAATTCAATAAAAAGGCGATTGACAGCTTAAATATCGAAAAAATTAAAAAATTTCAATTCTAATTCTGTTGACACTTTATAAAACTCTGGATGAATCATTTTTGCCAATACTTCAATCCCATTTACCAACGTACTTGCAGAGGGCTGTGTAAACATATCAAAATCTGCAATAAATACAGCTTTATTTTTTACTGCTCTTAGCTGTTTCCATTCTGGTCTTTCGGTTAAAAATGGCATGTCTTTTAAAGTAGTTTCTGTAGCATATCCACAAGGAGCGATAACCAAAACTTCCGGATCATATCTCACTATTTTATCCCAATCTACAACAATGCTATCTCCAGATGGATGTGATAAAAGATCTACTCCTCCAGCACAACCAATTTGATGAGGAATCCAATGTCCACAATTAAACAAAGGATCTATCCATTCCAAAAGCAAAACAGATTTCTGTAATAAACGATGCTCTCTTTGTATATCCAATACTTTGGATATACGTTTTTCTAATGCTCTAATATGTACCATCCCTGCGTTTTCACTTCCTATAGCTTTCGCTACAGTCAAAACAGAATCTAACACATCTTGTAAGGATTCGGGATTGACTGAGATCAATTCTGGCACTTTCTCTAAATTAGCAACCGCTGCTGCTGTACATGTTGTATCAATCTGACAAATTTCACAAACATCTTGGGTGAAAATAATATCAGGCGCTATTTTAGCAAGTTCTTGCTCTTCTACATAATACAAACTCTCTCCCGTTTTTTTACTGTTAGAGAAAAGCGTATTTATTTCATCACTAGTATAGTATTTACCTTCCATCACACATCTTACTACAGGTGTTTTTTCAGACAAAGCTATAGCTGGACATTCAAACGTTATTCCGTCCAAAGAATCTTGCAAGCCCATATCATAAATCATTTGAGTAATCGCTGGTAAAAAGGAAGATACTTTCATTTCAATTTTTTAATTCTTTATAATTTCCATTCCGACATGAGGAATTCCATCCTCTAAGTATTCTTCTCCTACAATTTCAAATCCATGAGACTTATAAAAATCTGTAAGGTACAGCTGGGCAGAAATATGAATATTAATTTCCTTGAATTTAATTTCGATACTTTTTATAGAAAAACTCAATAAATCCAGTCCATAACCATATTTCCTATATGCTTTTGCAACAACAATACGACCAATACTCGCCAAGTCACAATATACTCTTTTTTCGAATATTCTTGAATAAGCAATCAAAATCCCATCAACAAAACCCAATATATGAAGTGCTTGCTGATCTTTAAAATCTAAATCTAAATAGATTGATTTCTGCTCTACGACAAAAACATCCGCTCTTAAATTTAAAACAGCATAAAGCTCTTCAACCGAAAAATCATAAAATTTTTTAACTTTAAATTTAATCATAAAAAGAAAACTTAATAAAACGCGAAATTAACTCCTTTTAAATCTTAAATCCTAGTATTAGACGTAAACTATAGAAAGTTATTATTATTTCCAGAAGGAAAGGCTTAATTACCTCCCCCTTAAAGGGGATAAAAACTTACTAAGTTAGTCATTTAGTTTCTGTGTCTTAGTGTCCTTAAATATAACAGATATGGATGTTTTTCAAGGTCAAAATATACTGAGTTTTATAAAAGAACTGCCAAATGATGAAGCTTGTAAAGCTTATTTGGCAAAAATAAAATGGTCTGAAGGTTTTATATGTAGTAAATGTTGTGGCACAA
>NZ_JBAHZZ010000010.1:0-21928 GCF_037132785.1 Flavicella sp.
TCCACATTTTATACAAGTAAACCCATCTTGCCATTTTATTTTGGCTAAATAAGCCTTACAAGCTTCATCATTTGGCAGTTCTTTTATAAAACTCAGTATATTTTGACCTTGAAAAACATCCATATCTGTTATATTTAATGACACTAAGACACAGAAACTAAATGACTAACTCAGTAGTTTTTATATAGAACGCTGAATTTCATTTGTGAATTCAACTTCTAAACGAAACAATAAATTTTTCATTACAAATATAGAGGTTTCGTAGCCTAATCTCTTTCTATGTCAATTATTTAAATATAATAAAGAATTGTTATATTTAATAGAAAAATGAAGTGTGAAAAAGAATCATTTACGATTAAGAATTGGGATATCTCTGATAGACCAAGAGAAAAACTTCTTTTAAATGGAAAAAAAACATTATCAGATTCGGAATTGATTGCGATATTAATTGGTTCTGGCAACAGAAATGAATCAGCGGTTGAGTTAGCCAAACGAATTTTGGCAACGTGTAAAAACAATTTAAGAGTCTTGGAGAAAATGTCAATTTTAGATCTTCAAAAATTTAAAGGAATTGGTGAAGCCAAAGCTATTTCGATATTGACAGGACTCGAATTAGGAAGAAGGGTAAAGCTAGAAAAGACGGTAAAGCAGGATAGTATAACCTGTAGTAGAGATGTTTTTATCATCATGCAACCTTTATTAGGAAGTTTGACTCATGAGGAGTTTTGGGTGATGTTTCTTAACAATTCAAATAAAGTATTGCATAAATTATTACTTAGTAAAGGTGGATTGACAGGTACAGTTGTGGATATAAGATTGTTGTTTAAACATGCATTAAGTTATTTGGCTACAGGGGTAATTCTGTGTCACAATCATCCTTCAAGTAGTTTAATACCGAGTATAGCAGATAAAGAAATAACCGAGAAAATTATAAAGGCAGGGCTCAATTTGGATATAAAAATTTTGGATCATTTAATAATAACTGAAAAAGCTTATTTTAGCTTTGCAGATGAGGGTCAATTGTAGTTTGTTTTTTTGTCTAAAATTAATAATCCCTATTAAATGGTATTAGTGTATACTCATAAGATAAGTCCAAGATTGACTTATATTTTTAAACATATTTTCATCAGGATTTTAAATACTCCTGTTCAGTTCACAACTAAAATTGAGGAATTTGTCGCTTTTAGTGGAATGAAAATGAATTATTCTAAAACTCCATTAGGTAATGAATTTTTTATTAGGTCAGTCGACTTATTGTTTGAACAGGGAATTAATGATATAGAATTTTCAATATCTAATTGGGAAGAAGGGTTGCCTTGTTTTTTTACAGCAGGAAAAAAATCTTTCATTCCATATGATATTTTTGCAGCTAGCTTTTATTTAATGTGTCGTTATGAAGAGTATTTACCTCATGTTCAAGATGAACACGAACGGTTTTCTGTAGAAGATAGTTTGGCATTTCAAAATGGTTTTTTAGACAAGCCATTGGTTGATATTTGGGCTTATAAGTTTTTAGATGCCCTAAAAGAAAAATTTCCAGAACAGGAGTTTGTACAACGCAAGTTTTCGTATATAAGTACTTTTGATGTAAATCAGGCTTATATTTATGGATTAAAAGGGGTGGTCAGATCAGTTGGTGGGTTTATAAGTGATTTTTTTAGTATTGAAATAAGCGATTTTATAGATAGAATATTGGTTTTGGTGAAAATAAAAAAAGATCCATACGATACCTTTGACGAGATTGTGAGGTTGAAAAAATCATATGAATTTCCTACAATATTGTTTTTTCTAATATCTAATTTTAGCACCTATGACAACAATGTTTCTATAAGCAGAAGAAAATATAGATTGCTGATAAAGTCTATGTCTGATTATGTTAAAATAGGATCGAACCTTTCTTACTTCACTATGAAGAAAGAAGATTTAATGAAGAAGGAATTAAAGAAAATGGAGTCAATTATTAATACTCCTGTATCAAAATCGAAGCAGCATATGCTAAGAATTCATTTGCCAGAAACATATCAAAAATTAATTGATTTAGAGGTTGAAGAAGATTATTCTATGGGGTATTCTGATTATTTAGGATTTCGTGCGAGTACTTGTACTCCCTTTTATTTTTATGATTTGGATTTTGAAATTCAAACTCCCTTAAAAGTATTTCCATTTGCGGTAAATGACTATACGTTAAATCAAGTTTTAAGGCTGTCTCCAAGACAAGCTTTAGTAAAAATAAAACAACTTTACCTTGAGGTTAAAAATGTAAATGGAACTTTTGTAACATTATTTCACAATGAGTTATTAAGTGATTATGGAGTTTGGAAAGGCTGGAAAGGTGTTTATGGTGATGTATTAGATATGGTAAAAAACAATTAAGCAATATTTATTTTTTTACTGATTTTTTAAATTCTTTAAAAGATCGAATGTAATCTTTCTCAGAAAAAGTATTAGAAGCCAAAACCAAGCAGACACTTCCAGAAGAAAAATCATCTAGTTCTCTCCATATTCCTGGCTCGATTAACAGTCCTTTGTTGGGTTTGTTTAGGGTTACGGTTTCTCTTGTAAATCCATCATCAAGGATTACATCAAAACTACCACTAAGAGCGATTAAAAACTCCGATTGTTCTTTATGTGAATGGCCTCCACGAAATGAGTCGCTTGGAACATCATACAAATAATAGACTCGTTTTATAGGATATGGAATTGTATCGTTTTCAATTACGGATAAATTTCCTCGTACATCAGTTATTTTCGGAATGTCAATTAGTTTAATCATAAATATTCTAGGTGAATGAAAACAAAAATAAGAAAATAATACTGATGAAACTCATTAGAACTATTCTATGAGCGGATATTGAAAAATAATTGGGATATATTATTTAGTAATAAATTATATTTGTTTTTATAAAAGAACCACATGTCAGAACTCCCCATCGTTAGTATTGTATGTTCATGTTATAACCACAGAGATTATGTAATTGACTCTATAAAATCTGTATTGAGCCAACTATATGTAAATATTGAATTAATTGTAGTTGATGATTTTAGCTCTGACGACTCTGTTCAGGTAATAAAAAATTTTCTTATTAGTTATCCTGAAGTACGATTTATTCAAAATAAAAGTAATTTAGGGCTGAACAAATCTTTTAATCGAGCAGTGAAAACATCAAAAGGAGAATATTTGATTGATTTAGCAGCGGATGATTTATTGCTACCACATTCGGTTCAGTGTTTGGTGGGTGTTTTTTTGAAGGCTAAAAATCCAAATTTGGCTTTGGTATTTGGAAATGCAACAGATATTGATAAAAATAAAGTATTAGGGAGAAATATAATCAATGATCTTATGATTCCAAAAATACATCAAGCAGTTAAAAATGGATATTATAAATATTTATTAAAGGATTCTGATTATATATGTAGTGTTTCTGGATTGTATAATAGAAGAATATTTGATGAATTGAATGGATATGATGAAAATTTAAATTTTGAAGATTTAGATTATTGGTTGAGAGCTACAAAGGATTACAAAATTTTATTTGTAGAGCATATAGTGGTTTACAAAAGATATTTAGAGAGTTCTTTAGGTAGTGGTTTTGCGGTTAGTAATGACTATACTAAAAAATTACAGGAAAGTTTTTATCTTATTTTGGAAAAAGCATATTTTTTGAATAGTAATTCCGACGAATATTTAGCCTTGTTAAAAAGAATTTTAGAACAGAGTAAATGGGCCATTAAAACAATGTGTTTTAAATACCTTTATTTATATGTCATTTTGTATTGTAAAAGTTGTTATAAATATTTAAGAGTATGATTCAAATTTTTAAATCAAAACTAGTTAAATTGATACATGTTTTTTTGAGAAAAATAGGGTATCTCATTATAAGTGAAGTTGTCTTTTCTGGTTTTAAAAGCTTCTATTGTAATTATATCGCTTTAGATACATTTAATGACCGAGAAATAGTTTCTTTGGTTTTTTCTAAAAATAGAGCGATGCAACTACATGCTTTTTTAGAAAGTTATCTAGAAAATGTGGAAAATTATTCTTCTATGATTGTGTTGTATAAGGCGACAAACGTACTTCACGAAAAATCATATGAAGATTTGAAAAAAGTTTTCAAAAAGTATCCCATAAAATTTGTTGAAGAAAATAATTTTAGAGAGCAGTTACTGATGGAAATAGACTCTATTACTGCTGAAAAATTAATTTTATATGTTGACGATATGATATTTTCTCATAAAGTTGATTACGAACAGCTCCTGAATATTAATCATAATACACATCAGTTATCTTTATCAAGAGGAAAAGATTTAACTTATAGTTCCGTATTATTAAAATCACTTGAGCTTCCTGTGTTTTTAGAAAAGGAAGAAGGAATTTTAGAGTTTTCTTGGAATGAAATTAAAGAATATAGTGACTGGAGTTACCCTTTGGGAGTTTCTGGTTATTTATACAGCTCGAGAGAATTTTTGGCTATGATAAAAACACTGTCATTTAAGGCACCAAATTCTTTAGAGGTTGAATTACAAAATTTCTTGTTTTTATATAAAGACAGAAAAGGACTGTGTTATCAAGATGTAATTTGTGTTTGTGTACATGCTAATTTGGTTCAAGACGAGGTAGAAAATCCTACGTTAGAAACGTTTAGTGTTGATGAATTACTGAGTATTTGGAATGAAGGTTATAAAATTACGATTTCTGATTTTTATGGGAAACCAGTTGCTATTTCACAAGAAATGAAATACAATTTTGAATTGAGATAAAATAGTTGAAAAAATAAATGATTTATTTTAGTTTAAATATCAAGTATAGTCATTATTATGATTGCTTTCTAAATTTATTTTTTTTAAAAAAATAAATTTTCTAAAAATAATTAGCATCATAACTAAATATATGAAGTTGGAAATTGCGTAACCAATTATGACACCGTTTAATCCTATTTTCTTTAGTAATATATGTGCTAATAAAACATAAATGATATAAAATGAAACCTCAGTAAAAATATAAGTTTTGGTCATGGTTCTTGCCATTATTAAATATCCAAAAGCAAGCGAGGCTACATTAAAAACATCCCCTATTAAATACCATAGGAAAAAATTGGTTACAGGTAGGAAATCTTCATTAAGAGCTATAAGGACAACATATTTCCGTAGAAAATAAATACAGATAGCAAGCACTATAAAAAGCGGAAGTAGTATTTTAAAAAATGTACTAAATTCATTTTTTAATGAATAGTAAGAACGAGAAGAAGAAAATTTAGGAAAGTAGTATATTGTTGAAATGGAGGTGATAATTAGCATATAGTAATTAGAGATTCTATTTAATGCTTCCCAATATCCTGCGCTATCAATATTTATCAATTCTGATATTTCATTTCTAATTAAAAAATTACTAGCTGGAGCAATTAATGCACTAGTTAAAGTCATTATAGAAAATTGGAGCAATATTTTAAGATCTGGATAAGAAAATGAAATTGATTTTATAGTTACGTTAATTTTAGATTTTCGATAGAAATAATAAGTAATCAATATACTTAGTGACTCTATAATAATTATTGCTAAAATTGCACCTGGAAGAAAATGATAATATATTAATAGAGTTGATAGAATCAGTCCGAAAAGAGATGTAATGATATTACAAGAAATAAGGTGTTTAAATTCTTGAAAACCATTTATTATTGAGATAAACAATGAGTTTAAAGAGTAAAATGGCAGAGAAATTGCTAAAGCATATAATAAATAATTAAAATTGTGGTTTTTAAATAATTCGATATTTATATAACTCGCAAATACAATTAATAGAATACTAAGAGTTATGGCAATTACAAGTCTTGAAATAAAACTGGTGCTGATTATTTTATTTGTCTTGTCAGTGTCATTTTTATGTTCAGAAATTAATTTAGTGATACCTCCATCAAAACCGAAGGTTGAAAAGGTCTTTAGAGAGCTATTAAAATTTTTAAAATTCCCGAGTAAAACCATTCCTTCAGTTCCTAGAAAATGAGCCACAAGTTTTAGGGATACAAAACCAGAAATGAACTTTACCACTGTAGCAATTGAATTATAACCCAACACTTTAATAAATTGATTTTTCTTTATAAAATTTAACATATAAATTGAGGGATTTTTGCTCTTTGGTTACGCAATAGGAGAACTTTTTTCTATCCACTTTAGAAACCAACATAGGATCATTATAATCGGAAATACTTTGTTTTTAATTTCATAAATATGAAAAAAAAAATACTGTTTCATGTATTACATATTATGATTGATCACTTACTGTATATTTAGTATAGGTTAAGGACTGTAATTATTTTTTCAATTTCATGATTCTCCAAAATAGGGTTTATCGGGATGCTCAGAATTTCATGATGTATTTTTTCAGTGATCGGAAAATACAGTTGATTTAATTCTTTAAAAGCTTTTTGCTTATGAGGAGGAGTGGGGTAGTGTATCATAGATTGTATCCCGTTTTTTTCTAAATAAACGGACAAGTCATTTCTATCTTTTGTTCTTATAGGGAAAACGTGATACACACAACTTTCATCTTGAACTTTATTAGGTAGAATTATTTTATTATTTGTTATGCCTGTTACATACCGTTTGGCTATTTTCCTTCTAAGAACATTATCATGATCCAATTTCTTTAATTTAATATCTAAAAATGCGGCTTGTATTTCATCCAATCTACTGTTAAGTCCCTTGATTTCGTTTTGGTCTTTTTCTACAGATCCATAATTCGAAATCTTACGAGCACATTCAAATAAAGCCTTGTCGTTTGTTGTAATTGCACCACCATCTCCTAAAGCGCCTAAATTTTTTGTTGGATAAAAGCTAAAAGCACCAGCGTTACTTAAATTACCCGCTTTTTTACCCTTGTTATAGATCGCTCCATGCGCTTGAGCAGCATCTTCAAAAACTAATAAATTATTGTTTTGAGCTATTTTATTTATAGCCTCCATATTTGTGAGTTGTCCATATAAATGAACAGCCAAGATTCCTTTTGTTTTTTTTGTGATATTCTCTTCAATTAAGTTGACGTCTATATTGTAATCATCTAATGAAGGTTCTACTAAAACAGGGGTTAAGCCAGACTCTATAATCCCTAAAATAGAAGCTATATATGTGTTTGCAGGAACTATAATTTCGTCTCCTATATGGATACGACCGAGTTCAATTGATGCTTTTAAAATTATTTTAATGGCATCCAAACCATTTCCTACTCCCAAACAATAATTTGTTCCGCAATAAGAGGCGAAGTTTCTTTCAAAATTTGAAACCTCTTTGCCATTTATATACCAACCGTTTTGTAAAAATTGATTGAACTTATTTTTATAATCAGCTTCAAAGGCAGCGTTTGTTTTTTGTAAATCGTTGAATTTTATCATTTAATTCATGCAGTTTTTGTCTTATTTAAGAATAGTTGCTTTTATAAGGCAATTGTCTAGTGCTTTTTCGTTTTTTTAATGAAAGATCTTAAAACTAAGCAAGATAAACTTTTTAAAGAATACTTAATTTATCTTTTTATTTATTAGTAATAAAAACTATTTTTACTAATATAAAAATAATCCCTTTTTGATAGAAATAAAAAGATACAACTCTAAGGATAAAAAATTATGGAATTCTTTTGTAAGAGATTCCAATAATGGAACTTTTATGTTTGATAGAGGATTTATGGAATATCATAAGCATAAATTTGAAGATTATTCGTTGTTGTGTTTTAAGAATAATTCTCTTGTTGGTCTCTTGCCAGCTAATATTGTTGAAAATTTTATACATTCACATCAAGGCCTGAGTTATGGTGGGCTAATCGTTTCAAAAAAAATAAAAATAAGTGATTATTTTGAGTTGTTTAAAGAATTATTGATTTTTGTTCAGAAACAGGGAATTGAAAGAGTTTACTTAAAAGTGATTCCGAAAATTTATCACAAGGTGTTCTCTGAAGAAGTTACGCTTGCCATGCAATTATTGAAAGCTACAAGAACTAGAATAGACTCTTATTTTGTCATTGAAACAAGGGAAGGATATAAACCTAATAGAAATAGAAAAAGAGCTTTGAAAATAGCTAAGGAAAAGAACTTACAATTTAGAGAAGGAGGAAATCTTGATTATTTTTGGGGAGAAATTTTAGAAAAAAATTTGAAGACAAGATTTGGTGTAGATCCAACACATTCACTGTCAGAAATTAAATTTTTAATGAAATTATTCCCGAATCAAATAAAGTTTTACGGGGCTTATAATAATGAGGTCTTAAAAGCTGGAGTTATTGTGTTTTTATGTGATTTTGTAACACATTTTCAGTACAGTTCTGGAAATGATGATAGAAGTGACGATGCTGCCTTAGATTTTTTATTTGATGCGATAATTAAGAAATATAAAGAGAAAAAATATGTTAGTTTTGGTAGCTCATCTGAAAACAATGGACTAAATATAAATAGAGGTTTGTCGTACTGGAAAGAGAGTTTGGACGCAAAACTTCAGATTCAAGAATATTATACTATAGAGACGAATAATAATTTTTTGTTAAACGAAATATATAAATAAAATGAAGAAAGTAATTTTAATCATCATCGTGTTTTTTTGCTTGGTAAATACATCTGCTCAAAAAACTATTAATAACTATGCTTATGTAGTTGTTCCAGATCAATTTTCTTTTCAAAAAGAAAAAGATCAATACCAATTAAATTCTTTAACAAAATTTTTATTTGAAAAAGAAGGGGTTAAGGTATTTTGGGATACAGAAAAAATCCCAAATGAATATAGATTAATGGATTGTGCAGGGCTAAAACTAAGGATGAATAAAGAATCATCAATGTTTCGTAGTAAAGTCGATTTTGAGTTAATGGACTGTTATAACACGATTGTTTTTTCTAGTGAATTAGGATCTAGTAGTGAAAAAGATTTTAAAAAAGCATATCAAGAGTCTATTCGTAATGCTTTTAAAAGCTTTTCTGCTTTAAATTACACATATACTCCGCAGTCAACTGTAAATGTGCCTGAAGAGATGGCTATAGTAGCGGTATTGGAAAAAGAACTAATAACAATTGGTAGTTCTCTAATTTATGCGAGTGAGACTAACTTGGTTATAGAGTTCACAAAATCTAATGAGAATTATACTGGGAAAGTAAAATCTAGTATGTCTATAGATTACAAAGAAGGAGAGGTAATATGTAAGTTGTTTAAAACCTCTTTGCCTTATGTATTCAAAGCTCAGTGGAAAGATTCTTATGGAAACTTTATCAATACGATAGCATACTTTACTGAAGAGGAAGAGTTACATATAGATTTTTTAGTTCCAACAGGAATCACTGTTATGAAATTTAAAAAACAGTAACTTTAATAACCATATTTATTTTTCCACCTTAATTTTAGTGTGTTTCTAAAATCGTTTTCACGCACATTGTTACTAGGTTCATAAAATTTGGTGTTTTTTATTTCTTTGGGCAAGAATTCTTGAGCAACAAAATTACCGTCGTAATTATGCGCATATTTATAATTTTTCCCGTAATCTAAATCTTTCATTAGTTTTGTTGGTGCATTTCTTAAATGAAGAGGGACGGATAAATCTCCCGTGTTTTTCACAAGTTGTAGCGCATCATTTATAGCAGCATATGAACTGTTACTCTTAGGGGAATTCGCTAAATAAATGGTACATTGACTTAATAATATTCTCGATTCTGGATAACCGATGGTTGTCACTGCTTGAAAGGTAGAGTTAGCCATAATCAAAGCAGTTGGGTTTGCATTTCCAATATCTTCAGATGCTGCGATTAATAGCCTTCTTGCGATAAATTTCACATCCTCACCTCCTTCAATCATTCTCGCCAACCAATAAACAGCAGCATTTGGGTCACTTCCTCGTATAGATTTGATAAAAGCAGATACAATATCATAATGTTGTTCTCCTGTTTTATCATAGCGAACCGTATTTTTTTGAACTTTACTTAAAACTAATTTATTGGTAATGGTTACTGGTGCATCTTCAGAGGATACAACCAATTCAAAAACATTTAAAAGTTTTCTAGCATCCCCACTAGAAACTTGAATCAAAGCATCAGTTTCTTTTAGATTTACTTCTTTAGATGTAATAAAGGAGTCATTATCCATTGCCCTTTTGAGCAAGTTAATCAGATCTGTTTTGTCAAAAGAGTTCAGTATATAAACTTGACATCTGGAAAGTAATGCTGGTATAACTTCAAAACTTGGATTCTCAGTGGTGGCTCCAATTAAAGTTACCCATCCTTTTTCTACAGCAGCTAATAAAGAATCTTGTTGTGATTTGCTAAATCTATGAATTTCATCAATAAATAAAATTGGATTTTTAACGGTAAACAACCCTCCACTTTGTCGTGCTTTATCGATAATCTCCCTTACATCTTTAACACCAGAATTAATGGCACTCAAGGTGTAAAAAGGACGTTTAGATTCTTTTGCGATGATATTTGCTAATGTCGTTTTCCCAATTCCAGGAGGTCCCCATAATATTAATGAAGGTATAATACCTTTTTTAATATGCTGAGTTAAGATTCCTGTTTTTCCAACCAGATGTTGTTGGCTGATATAATCTTCTAAGGACTTCGGACGGATACGTTCTGCTAGTGGCTCATTCATTCCGTAAAAATACAATTTTAAGAAGATTTTTTTTCAGATAATAAGTTTAAATTAGCAAGTATATATTCTATGAATGCAGGAAGAAAATCAATTTAAATATACCAAGAGTATTTTTCGCATACCAGTTGTGGTCGTGTTTATAATGTGGCTAGTATATTGGATTGAAATAAAATTTTCATTGAATTTTACTCAATTTGGAGTCTATCCTAGGAGTCTTGGAGGATTAAAAGGAATACTGTTTTCTCCATTTATTCATTCAGGAACTAAGCATTTATTTAATAATAGCATTCCTGTTTTTGTGTTTCTTGCAATGCTGTTTTATTTTTATAAAGAGGTTGCTTGGAAAATTATTCTATTGGGTAGTTTGTTAACAGGTTGTTTAACTTGGTTGATTGGAAGTGAGGGATTTCATATAGGCATGAGTGGCGTTGTTTATCTTCTATTTAGTTTTGTTTTTTTTAGTGGGATTTTCAGAAGACATTTCCGACTGATTTCTGTTTCTTTAGTAGTGATTTTTCTTTATGGAAGTATGTTTTGGTATGTGTTTCCGATAGAGAAAGGTGTTTCATGGGAGGGACATTTATCTGGATTGATAATAGGTTTTATATTTTCCGTACTCTACAGGAAAAAAGGCTCTCAAAGGAAAGAATATATTTTCCAGAAAACTGAGTTTGATTTGTTATTTGATGAAAAAGGTAATTTTAACCCTCCACAAGTAGAGGAGGAAGAAACTAAGGACTCTTAAATTCAATAAATAAAGAATAAGAGCAATGTCAAAAAAAAGTAAGAGATAACAGTGAGAAATTATATAACTAGATTATTTTTTAGCAGCGACAACTAATTCTATTTTCTCCAAACTTGTTTGCGTAGTGAACATTCCGTAATCAATAATAACCTTGTTTTTTTCGATTTTATCAATAATTCCACATGCCTTTCCATCAATTAATCGAACTTTGTCATTCACCTTATATTTATAAGAAGATTTTTCTTTGGCAAGTCGTTTTGCTTCGGTCGATTTTTCTTTACGGACTTCAATAACTTTGATTAAAATTTCTTTTTCAACTTTCTCTAGCTGAATATCTTTTTTCTTTTGTTCTTTTACTTTGGCTTTTTTTAATGCCTTTGTATTCTTATCTTTCTTTATTGGAGGGTTTAATTCCATGTGTTTTATTTTTTCAATTAAAACCCATTTATTAAATTCTGCAAATAACTCTTTTTTGTTATTGGTTTGAAAGTATTTATGGAGTAATTCATTGGATTTACGTCCGTATGTCAACATTTTTTGATTCTTGTCATACAGCTCCTGAAAACTATTTAGTTTTTCTTTGATTTTTATTTCTTTATCCGATAAATTCTGAGTTTGTTTTTTTGCTTTTAGTTGTTCGTTTTCTAAGACTTGAGAATTACGTTGTAATTGATTTCTTTCTTTTTGTAGTTTGGAAATCGTTTTATCCAAACGAATTTTTTCTCCTTCTACTTTTTTCTTAGCTCTATTAATTAAACTAAATGGAATTCCATTTTTTTGAGCGACTTCAAAAGTAAATGAACTACCCGCCTGACCAATATGTAATTTAAAAAGAGGTTCTAAAGTTCTTTCATCAAATTGCATATTTGCGTTGCTTACATTTTCTAATTCATTTGCGAGAACTTTTAAGTTAGAATAGTGGGTTGTTATTACTCCAAAGGCCTTTTTAGCGTAAAATTCCTCTAAGAATATTTCAGCCAAAGCTCCTCCTAAATCAGGGTCACTTCCTGTTCCAAATTCATCAATTAAAAAGAGTGTATGTTCATTACAGCGTTTTAAAAAACCACGCATGTTTTTTAAACGATAACTATAGGTGCTTAATTGGTTTTCGATAGATTGGTTGTCACCGATGTCTGAAAGTATCGTATCAAAAAAATAGGTTTCACTATGTTCATCAACTGGAATCAACATTCCGCTTTGTAACATTACTTGTAGTAAACCGATCGTTTTTAAGGTAATACTTTTTCCCCCTGCGTTAGGTCCTGAAATAACAATAATTTGTTGTTTTTCGTTTAGTTCAAGGGTTTGTGGTATGATAGGAAGTTTGGCGATTCTATTTTTCTCTAATAATATAGGATGATAGGCTTCTTCGAAATAGACTCTTTTAGTGTTTGAGAATTTTGGGAGTAATGCATTGTTTGCATAGGCGTGTTTTGCTCGTGCGCCAATAGAATCTAGTTTAGAAAGATATTCTTGATAACTTATAAAAAGCGGGAAAAAGGGTCGTATTGTTTCTGTTAATGCTTTTAAGAGTCGGTTTATTTCTTGTTTTTCATCGTGCTGTAAGTTTTGAAACTCTCTGTGCAGTTCTAATGTAGCTTGGGGAGCGATAAATACAATACTTCCTGTTTTAGAACTTCCAAGTAAACTTCCTTTTACTTTTTTTCGATGCATACTTTGTACAGCTAATACACGTTGATTGTCTATGACTGATTCTCGAATATCATCTAAATAACCTGCACTGTCATATCTGCTCATTTCTCTTGTAAAGGAACTGCCTGTTTTGGCTCTTACGATATGAATTTCTTTACGGATATCTTTAAGGAATACGGAAGCTTTGTCTTGTACTTCACCAAAAGGTGTAATGATCTTTTGAATTTCCTCAATCGCAGATTTTGTATATTCTATTTCTGTTGATTTGGAACAAAGTGTAGGGAAATATTCATTAAATTTTTTAAAAAAAAGGATAAGTTCGTTAACGGTTTCAGAGTTTGTAGTGATTTTCAGAAAAGCAGTAGTATCCAATCGACTATTCTCAATCTTTAGCAAATGAATTTCTTTGGTCAGATCTTCAAAGTAATGATTAGGGATTCTGTTCTCACTAATAATAGAGGCGTTATACTCTTTTACCTGTGCCAATTCAATAAATAAATCTGGTTTGTTAGATATCGGTTTGAGGTGTTGAATTAATTGTTTTCCCAGATTAGAAATACAAAATTCTTCAACACTATTTAATATAGAACTAAATTCTAAATCGTCTAATGTTTTTTGTGAAATAAATCCCATTGAATGCTTTATTTTATGACCAAGCTCTCAAGTATATTTGAGAGTGGGACAAAAGTAATGATTCTTGATAAAAGGAATTCTATTCTATCAAGAACTGTTTTGTTTTTTTGAGTATTGTGTATAGATTGCAGCTTATATTTGCAATTATGAATAAAAGTATACTAAAAGGATTAGATGATAGTTGGAGAGAACTCTTAATGGATGAATTAGAAAAAGATTATTTTAATAAATTAGAAGTATTTGTGGAATACTCCTATGCGGAAAGCACTTGTTTTCCTGCAGTAGAAAATATATTTACTGCCTTTAATTCATGCAGCTTTAAAGACATAAAAGTGGTGATTTTAGGTCAGGATCCATACCACGATGTTGGACAGGCACATGGTCTTAGTTTTTCTGTAACGGAAGGAGTAAAACATCCGCCGTCATTGATGAATATTTTTAAAGAGTTAGAAAAAGATATTGATTTTGATATTCCTAAGTCAGGTAATTTAATCCATTGGGCAGAACAAGGAATATTATTATTAAATGCAACTTTAACAGTTGAAGCACATAAAGCAGGGGCTCATCAGAAAAAAGGGTGGGAGAAGTTTACGGATGCAGTAATTGAGGAAATTTCTAAAGAAAAAGAAAATGTTGTGTTTTTACTTTGGGGTGGTTATGCAAAGAAAAAAGGAGCTAAGATTGATAAAGAAAGACATTGTGTGTTAGAGAGCGGACACCCTTCACCTTTAAGTGCAAACCGTGGGTATTGGTTTGGAAATCGACATTTTAGTAAAACAAATTCCTATTTATTGTCAAAAAACAAGGATGAAATAAACTGGTAATTAAAGGCCTGGGAAAAGACAGTATTAATTTTTAACCACCAACACGTTTTACATTGTATCCTTCCGATTTTAATATTTCCATAATTTTATCACGGAATTTTCCTTGGATTATGATTTCTCCATCTTTGGTAGAGCCTCCAACTCCACATTTGGTTTTCAGCTTTTTACCAAGAGCTTTTAGGTCTTCTTCTGAGCCTGCAAAACCTTTGATAACGGTAACTGTTTTTCCTCCTCTACCTTTATTTGAAAATAAGGCTTCTAGTCGTTGTTTGTTAGGAGTCAAAGTTTCTTGCTCTTCGTGTTGATTTATGTCAAAATCATCATTTGTAGAAAATACAAATCCACCTAAATCAGATAAATTAGAAAGTTTCTTTTTTGTCATAATAGTGTCGATGGTTTTTTATTTATTTTTAATTTTTCTCCAAAAGAATAAAATCAAAGCAACGGATTCTATAGAAAGCCCAATTGCTAAGGCTAAAATACCAGCTCCATCTTCTTTTTTTGTAAGGTTGATTATGATTCCTGTAGCAACCCAAATAAATCCAAGAATAAATATTCTAATTATATTTTTATCCATAATTAAGCTTTTATCAATCCTAATTCAATCAAACGTTCTGATAAGAAATCATTTAGATTAATTGAAGGTATGTACTCATAAAAATTATTTTTTATAAAGAGGGACTCTATAACTGATTGTGTAGCCATAACTCATTCCTGTTCCTGAAGAGTATACTTTATTAAACCCTGGGACATAGAGATTCTGGAAATTATCGGGCTGTGTTTGCGCAAGCATAAAGTTAAACTGAATATGTCCTCCTAGATATAGGTTCTTAAATATTTCAACTTTTAAACCAAAAACAAGACCCATCCAATGTGCTGTAAGGTTTTCATAAGTTTTAGGATTTGTATTTGTCTTGGGCTCAAAATAGGATCCTGAAATACCGTCTATACTAGTCCCTTCTTGGAAGATAAAATATTCATCAACTGTTTGATCAAAGACGCTAAAACCATATCTAGCACCAACATAAACTTCATTATCCATTTCCAACCAGTTTTTAAATAAATTTCTGTTAATTCCTGCAGAGATATAAGATCCTGAAGCAGTAAAGGCATAGGTGTCTCTTCTAGTGTCTTGTTCCGCAACTCCAATTTCAGCAGCGATATAAAGATTTTTTTTAAGTCTATAATCCGCCACAATCTCAATACCTTTGTAGTTTTCTTTTACAGCGGTTAAAACTGGTTTTACTAAGTCTATTCCAATTCTAAGTCCGTAGTTTTTTTCGTATACGATAATACTGTCTGTCTCTATAGTCGATGTTTTTGCTATAGGGTCAGTTTTTTTTTCTTTAGGTGCTCTTCCCTTTTTTTGACCAAAAATGATACAAGTACTCAGGATAAAACAGCAACTAATGAAATATTTTAATATGTGTTTCTGTTTCATCTTCAATTTTAGTGACATTTACTTCTATATAATCTATCCAGTTGTAGGTGGACTTATCTACTTCAAAATCGTTAAATTGCGCTATGTATCCACAAGATTCAGATACAAATAGATCAGAAGTTGTATAGGTCAAATCTAGTGTATCAACAACATTTTCGGTAGCAAGTCTGTATTTTGTAAATGTATTACCCGTGTCTAACGGAATCAGTATAGAATCTGTTGAGGTTAATTGGTAAATAGAATCTTTATTGTCAGCCCAAACATAAATGGGAATCTCCTTTTTTTCTGTTGGATTATCGGTGTCGTAAAATACTATAATCAGTCTAGGGGTTGTTGGGTCATTACAAAAGTCATCATCTTCACATGAAGTCAATAAATAAAGGAGTACTGTAAAGAGAATTAATGTTTTTTTCATTGTATAAAACTGGAACTAGATTTGAAATCAAAGATACTAAAGAATACAGTAGTAATTTTTACTTTTTAATGGTTTTAAAATAGAGTTTAAATAATTTTTTTAATAACTCTTAATTTATGAGTATGACGTCTAGAATCAACATTGTAAATTCCTGAATGATCGATTCTGTCAATTCTTACTTTTCCATGTGCATGAATGATATAATTGTCTTTCATAATAATACCGACATGGGTTATTATACCTTCTTCATTGTCGAAAAAAGCTAAATCTCCGGGTTCACTTTCTTCAATAAAACTCAGAACTTCACCTTGGGTAGATTGTTGTGAAGCATCTCTAAGTAATTGATGTCCATTTAATTTGTATACCATTTGAGAAAACCCTGAACAGTCAATACCAAAAGGGGTTTTCCCTCCCCATAAATAAGGACTGTTTAAAAATATAAAAGCAGTGTTGATAAGGTTTTCTTTTGCTTTTTTTGAGCTTAAAACTTCTCCTTCATAGATGTAATAATCACTTTCGATTGAAAGTTTGTTGTTACGGAAATTGGGCAAATTGGCTCCAATAGGAATGGTGATTAATTCGTTTTTATCATTGCTGATAAAATCAACGAGGTTACCTGATAAAATTTTGGGTGACTTCTCTAAAAGTTCGTAGGTTTCTTTTGATAATATTTTATATTGCTTGTTGTCGATCCAACCTTCGTATTTATCGAAAGCTAGTTGGATTTTACTCCAGCTTTTTCGGACTTCTAAAACTTTAAAGTGTTCTCCAAATAATACTTGAGAGACTAATTCAGCTTTGTCAGAGGCTTCGCTTCGTAGAGGAACGATGCTTAAATTACAAATTCCGTAATCCATTAATTCGTTTCGTTTTTTTCAATAATAATTGCAGTGGCACCGCCACTACCATTGCAAATTCCAGCGGCTCCAATTTTTCCATCTTCGGACATTAAAACATGGAGCAAAGTAACTAAAATTCTTGCACCTGAACAACCTAAAGGGTGACCTAATGCAACCGAGCCTCCATGGACATTCGTTTTGTCTAAAGAAATATTTAATAATTGACAGTTTGCAATTCCTACAACCGAAAAAGCTTCGTTTAATTCAAAATAATCGACGTCTTTTACGTTTAATTTTGCTTTTGTTAGTGCTTTTGAAATAGCTAGAGCAGGACTTGTGGTAAATAATTCTGGTTTTTGAGAGGCATCAGCATAAGCTTTTATAGTAGCCAATGGCGTTAAATTTAATTCCAGTGCTTTTTGTTTGGACATAAGTACCAAAGCCGCAGCTCCGTCATTAAGAGTAGATGCATTTGCAGCAGTAACGGTTCCATCTTTTCGTAGTACACGCATTTTGTCGAAATTAACATTGGTAAATTCTTCGTCTTTATCTATGGTGATAGAGGGGCCTTTTCTAGGTTGGATAATTACAGGTACTATTTCATTCTTGAAATGACCCGAATCCCAGTATTGTTTAGCTTTTTTATAAGATGATTCTGCGAAATCATCTTGTGCTTCTCGTGTTATATTATAATTAGTCGCACACAAATCAGCACAGACTCCCATGTGCTTTTGATCGTATACATTGGTCAATCCATCTTTTAATAGGCCGTCAATCAAATTCAAATTCCCGAATTTTTTGTTTTTACGTACTTCTAAGTAGTGAGGAGTCTGAGACATGTTCTCCATTCCACCAGCAATAACAATTTCTGCATCACCACATAAAATGGCTTGTACAGCAAGTGTTACACTTTTTAAACCTGAAGCACATACTTTGTTAACCGTAGTGCAAGGGACAGAATCTGAGATGCCCGCATTGATTGCAGCTTGTTTTGCTGGAGCCTGTCCTAGGTTTGCTTGTAAAACATTTCCCATAAAAATTTCGTCAACCAAATTAGGAGCTAAGTTTGATTTTTCGAGAGCTCCCTTTATTGCAATCGCACCAAGTTCAGTCGCAGGAACGCTAGCTAAATTTCCTAAGAAACTACCAATTGGCGTTCTTACAGCTGAAACAATAACAACTTCTTTGTCCATAGATAATAAAGTTTTGAAAGAGGTGTATGCGAAAGTACTCAAATATTTTGAGATTTAAATGTGAATGATAGTTAGAATTTACATAATAAAGCATCATAAAAGCTGTTCCTCTTTGATTGAGAAATCAATTCCTCTATGCGCAGATTTAATAAAAATAAATTATCAAATCGTTGTCCTGTTTAATTTGTTTATTTTTGATTATTAATTGAGCCTACATGAAAAAAATAATCAATACAATTTATCAGAATAACTCTATCATATATAAGGTTTCTCTGTTTGTCGCTACTGTTTTTTTAGTCGTTTATTTTTTCCCGAAAGGAGGGAAGTTCAAATATGAATTCCAAAAAGGGAAGCCATGGCAATACGATAATTTATATGCTCCATTTGATTTTGCGGTTCAGAAAAACGCTGAGATAATTGAAGAGGAAAAAAAAAGAATTACTGCAAGTTCTAAGTTGTTTTTTGAATATGATTATTCTGTTTTTCAAGAGGCTCAAAAAGAAATGATCCGTAAAGTGAAGGACTTGAAAATCGACTCCTTGTCTGCTCAGATGGTGTTGTTTAGAGGCGGTGAAATTTTATCTGATTTGTATCAGATAGGTTTTTTAGAATCTTCGAGCGAATCTAAAGTTGCAAATCTATCCACACAGGTTATATTAAGACAAGGAAATGAAATAAAAGAGGTGCAATTTGGAGATTTTTTATTTTCTAACGAGTTGTTTAAGTTTATTCAATCCAAGATATCAAGTCAATCAAGTTATCAACATAATGACGTTTTGATTCAGATACTTTCAAAAGTTGTAAAACCAAATGTTAGGTTTGATAAGAGTTTTACTGAGAAAGTATTGCAAAATTCGATTAGTTCTATTTCTTATACGACGGGTTTGATTAGTGCAAACCAAATAATTGTATTTAAAGGAGATATTGTAGAGGGTAAGAAATTCGATGTTTTAAACTCATTAAAAGATGAATATAAATCTCAAACTTGGAATCAGGTAAATTATTATTGGATTGTATTTGGGTATATGATTTTGGTTTCATTGGCTTTATTAATGCTGTTATTGTTTTTGAGAAAAGATAAAATTGAAATATTTAATGATAATACAAAGGTTACATTTATATTTTTCAATGTTCTATTGATGATTTTTTTGATAACATTTACTATGAAATACAAAGCAGATTATTTGTATGTAGTTCCTCTGAGTATATTGCCAATAGTATTAAAAGCCTTCTTTGATGCAAGATTAGGATTGTTTATTCATGTGTTAACCGTGTTGCTTTTAGGATTTATTGTGCCAAATAGTTTTGAGTTTATTTATTTGCATATTATAGCTGGAATTGTTGCAATTCTTACGGTTTCTGAATTCTATAAAAGGGCTAATTTATTTATTTCAGTGGGGCAGATTACCTTGATATATATGTTGACTTATTTTGCTTTTTCAATTATTCACGAAGGATCTATAGCCCAGATTAATTGGAGTTATTTTGTGATGTTCGCACTAAATGGTATATTGTCATTTCTTTCGTTGTTTCTAATCTGGGCATATGAAAAATTGTTTGGATTGGTTTCGGATGTTACCTTGTTGGAGTTGTCAAATACTAATTCACGACTATTAAGAGATTTGAATGAAAAAGCACCAGGTACTTTTCAGCATTCTATGCAAGTAGCAAATTTGGCTGAAGCTGCAGCAAATGAAATTGGAGCAAACTCTATGTTAGTAAGGACAGGAGCATTGTATCACGATATTGGGAAAATGGTGAACCCTATGTATTTTACAGAAAATCAATCTACATCTGTAAATCCACATAATGATTTAGCACCAAAGGATAGTACGAAAATTATTATCAACCACGTGTTAAATGGTATTGAGTTAGCTAAGAAACACGGCTTACCAGATCGAATTATCGATTTTATAAGAACACACCATGGTACAAGTACGGTTTATTATTTTTATAAAAAAGAAGAAGAAGGGAGCTTAGAGGATATAAAAAAGGAAGACTTTCAATATCCAGGGCCTATTCCGTTCTCTAAAGAAACAGCAATACTAATGATGAGTGATGCGGCTGAAGCTGCCTCAAAGAGTCTTAAAACACCTACAGCACAATCAATAGACCTCTTAATTGATAAGATAACTTCTAAGCAAATGGCAGAGGGGCAATTTAATAATGCTGATATTACCTTAAGAGAGATAGAGACAATAAAGAAAGTTATCAAGAAAAAACTCAAAAACATCTATCACTTAAGAATTGAGTATCCTGAATAAATCTCGAAATTTTAAGTTCGATGTGTATCTAGTGCTACTTTAATGTTTAAATGACGCATTAAATTTGTTTCTTTTTCGTTCATGTTTTACATAAAAACAAAACTGTAGCGGTGAGATGCTTCATTTGTTTTAAAATTAATCTGATTAAAAAATATTCAAAATTAGTAGTATGCCATTTAAAAATAAAATTGACGTAAGAATAAAAGTTTAGTTTATTCAATTTTGATTAGATAGTAAAAGAATCTCTAATTTTATTGATTTCAGTAAGTTGATTAGAATACTAGAATTACGAAGCGAAAAAAAATAAAATTTAGAAAAAAAACTCTTAAAATGTTGTGTAGTACGTAAAGGTAGTGTAGATTTGCACACGCAAAAAACAAGTTCTTTTATAAATAAATTATAGATTGTTAAAATCTTGGAGAGGTGCCGGAGTGGTCGATCGGGGCTCCCTGCTAAGGAGTTGTACCTTTACGGGTACCGGGGGTTCGAATCCCTTCCTCTCCGCAATTTTTTCAATTTTCTATACTCGGGGTGTAGCGTAGCCCGGTCATCGCGCCTCGTTTGGGACGAGGAGGTCGCAGGTTCGAATCCTGCCACCCCGACGAAGTAAAGAATTTAATTGCATTATCAATACTTTGTGTATTGTTAATGGGCGCATAGCTCAGCTGGATAGAGCACCTCCCTTCTAAGGAGGCGGTCGAAGGTTCGAATCCTTCTGCGCTCACAGATAAATAACCCCTGTAAACACTGCGATTACAGGGGTTTTCTGTTTTTAGTAACTTTTCTAAAATCACTTTAAAAAGGAAAACATAGTACTTTGTAGCACTGTTTAGGAATATTAATACTAAATTAGATGCAAATAAAGTGCAAATTTTATGACCTCCGCAACCATAGTATTAGATATTAGAAGAATTACAAAAAAGGGCTACCCTGTTAAGATTAGGGTAACAAATAAAAAAACGAAGTATATTCTCACAAATTTTTTTCAAGACGGAAAAAGCCTAAAAAAGACTGAACAGGTCAAAAACAGACAAAAAAAACTAGATCAAGAACTAGACTATTGTCTCGAAAATAATTTAGATTTTGAGGACTCAAGACCGTTGCAAGGTACATGACAAAAACAAAGACCCAAACTTAGGTTTTATATCATTGTTTGTTAGCTTATTAAGATGTATATTCAAGCCATGAAACTACAAATAACACCTACTTTTTCAGATAGCATTTGTGATTTACGCACAAGAAAGATAAAAGCTACATTTTTTAGTCAAATAAATATTCTTATGGATTGGGATCGAATTTCAAAAATAATAGACAAG
>NZ_JBAHZZ010000011.1:0-6822 GCF_037132785.1 Flavicella sp.
GCCACAACATTTACTACATATAAAACCTTCAGACCATTTTATTTTGGCTAAATAAGCCTTACAAGCTTCATCATTTGGTAGTTCTTTTATAAAACTCAGTATATTTTGACCTTGAAAAACATCCATATCTGTTATATTTAATGACACTAAGACACAGAAACTAAATGACTAACTCGGTAAAATTATTATGGAACAAAATCAAACTTATTAGTTACTTTAAAACTAGTAAAACCCTGATTGAACCCTTGTTTACTAAACAAAAAAGAACTCATCTATCATTCATTTTATAAAAATAGTCGGTTTTTTATTATATTACCTAGATAATTCATGAAATTAATTTATATTTGTACTACTGAAACATCAATTTGTTCGAGAAATGAGATCAAAAGACGAAATAGTAAAAGAGGAAATAATTTTAAATGCACAAAAGCTATTTAAGCAATTTAGCTTAAAGAAAACCACCATGGATGACATTGCGGAATCTTGTGGAAAAGCCAAAAGTACCCTCTACCATTATTTCAAAAACAAAGATCATATTTTTGATGAAGTCATTCAATTAGAACTTATTGCTCTTCGGGTTCTTGTGAAGGAAAAGGTAGATGCTAAGAAAACTATTTCGGATAAACTGTCTACTTATTTTTTAGAATTCCATAAAGAAATCGCACATAAAGTAAACTTACACAGCGGGTTACGGAATGATTTAAAAAACGACAAAAAAACGACAGAATTATTTCGTAGAACAATAGCATTTGAAACAAAATTTATAACTCGTATTTTGGAGGAAGGTTATGATACTGGAGAATTTACGGAAGTAAAACTTGAAGATATTCCTTGGTTTGCAGAATCTGCTTTAGCGGCCTTTTTCGGAATCGTTCGATTCTCTATTGAAAATGAAAATGGGTTTGAATTAGAAAAAATAGAAAGAATTAGTAACACTTTCACTCCCAAAATATTTGGGTAGTTTTTTTTACCTAAAAACCCGACTAAAATACTAAAATAGTTTTATTAATTATAATTCGGTAAATATGTATAAAATAGTAATAACGCTTGCTTCAGTAATTACAATAATTAGCTGCAACCCTAAAGTTGAATCAAAAACATCATTAAAAAAACAAGAGCATAGCATTAAAGTGGTGACCGAAATAGTTTCCAAAAACAAGAATAATACACACATGAATTACACTGGTGTAATTACTCCATACTCTACCACTCCATTAGGATTTCAATTACCTGGGTTGGTCAAAAATATTTATGTAAAAGAAGGAGATGTAATAAAAAAAGGACAAATTTTAGCATCCATAAATAACGAAACATATCAAAGCACCTACGCCATAGCAAAAGCCAGTCAAGAACAAGCTCAAGATGCCTATGAAAGACTAAAAAAAGTACATGATCAGGGAAGTCTTCCAGAAATACAATGGCAAGAAATGAACACAAATTTAACCAAGGCAAATGCATCCGCAGCAATAGCCCTGCAAAACCTAAAAAGATGTAATATCATTGCCCCTGTCAATGGGACAATTGGTAAACGTGATTTAGAAATAGGTGCTACCACCACTCCTGGAGTCTCCGTATTTGACTTAATGACCATTAAAAATGTATATGTAAGAATTTCGGTACCCGAAACAGAAATCAATAAAATAAAATCTGGGCAAATTGCTGAAATCACAATACCTGCTATAAGTTATCAAAAACTTAGTGCAACGGTCCAAAATATAGGAGTGGTAGCTAACCAATTTTCAAAAACATACGAGGTTAAATTGATAATGAACAACCCTAATCAAATAATAAAACCCGGCATGGCTTGCGATATTGATTTAATAACCAACACTATGAGCAATCATATAGCCATTCCATATAGCGCTGTAATTCAAGAGGAAAATAAAAAGAACTATGTCTATACAGTAAATAAATCCAACAATAAAGTTAGCAAGCAACTTGTTGATATTGGGTTATTTTCAAATAATGAAATAATTATAATCAACGGATTATCTGAAGGAGATTTCATTGTAGTTACTGGACATCAAAAACTGCATGATCAGTCAACCATTACCTTTTAATTACTTTCTTGACTAATCATTAATTCAAAAAAATGAAACAAAAAATCAATTTAATAGAAGCTGCTATGAAGTATAAGCAAATTGCGCTTTCACTTGTAGTAGCCATGATGATAGTAGGCGTTTTAGCCTTAATGAATATGCCTCGTAACGAATTTCCTGATTTCACTATTCGTCAAGGAGTAATTGTAGGAATATACCCTGGCGCATCCTCCGATGAAGTAGAAGAGCAACTTACCAAAGAAGTGGAAAATTTCATCTTTGGATATAAAGAAGTCAATAAGGTTAAAACGTATTCCAATTCATCTGAGGGACAAATGATCCTTTTTGTAGAACTAAATGAAAATATAAAAAATGCGGATGAATTCTGGTCAAAAATCCGACACGGGTTAGGCGAGCTCAAAATGCAACTTCCAACAGGGGTTTTAGCTCTTATTGGAAACAACGATTTTGGAGACACCTCTGCCCTATTGCTTACCATGTCATCGGAAGAAAAAAGTTATCGTGAATTAGAACAAATCATGAAAAAATTAGAAGCCGAGGTACGTAAAGTAAGCTCAGTTTCCAAAATTAAACGACTTGGAGTACAAGACGAAAAAGTTTTTATTTATGTACGTCCAGAAAAACTAAACGAATACAATATTCAACCTTTAACTATTCTATCTTCTTTTAAAACTCAAGAATCCATGTCATATGCAGGAAAATTGGACAATGGAGATTTGATACTACCGGTGCATTTACCTCCTCGATATGAGTCGGAAAAGGATTTAGAAAATCAAGTCATTTATACTGATGTAGCAGGAAATGTAATTCGATTAAAAGATGTAGCACGGATAGAGCGGAAATACGATACTCCTGATAGCTACATCAAAAACAATGGGAAAAATGCTATTTTACTTTCCCTAGAAATGCAACAGGGAAACAATATTGTTCAATATGGCAAAGAGGTTCTTGAAGTAATAGATGAGTTTAAATCCAATATATCCGATGATGTTGAAGTCAATGTGATTTCTAATCAACCAGAGGTGGTGGATCTTTCAATATCACATTTTATGAAAGAATTTCTATTAGCCATTGGAGCTGTAATTCTTGTAACCATGATCCTACTTCCTTTTCGGATATCTGCTGTTGCAGCAATTACTATTCCTATTTCTATTTTAATCACTTTAGGTATAATGCAAATGATTGGATTGCAATTAGATATTGTTTCTCTTGCTGGTTTAATTGTTGTGCTAGGAATGGTAGTAGATAATGCCATTGTGATTATTGACAATCATATTGAGAAACTAGATCACGGTGAAACACCTTGGGATGCAGCCTGGAAAGCTGCTACCGAACTATTTATCCCTGTACTTTCAGCAACAGCCGCAATTATTGCTTCATTTTTACCTTTAATGTTTTTTTTAAATGGCATGGCAGGTGATTTTGTTGGTGCTTTTCCGCTCACAATTGCCATTGCATTATGCATATCAATGATTATCGCCCTTTTATTAGTCCCATTTCTTTGCTATACTTTTATTAAAAAAGGATTACATAAAAAAGAAGGCAAGAAAAAGAAGTTTGATTTATTAGATAAAGTACAACAAGGGTATGACTTTGTACTTGAAAAATCCTTTAAAAATCCATTAGTTACCATTTCGATTGGAATACTTTCTGTAATTGTTGCATTGTTCTTTTTTAACATTAACGATCAGCAGATGTTTCCTGCTTTGGATAGAAAACAATTTGCGGTAGAAATTTACCTTCCTGAGGGTGCTTCGTTAAGAAAAACAGAAGTAATCATTGATAGTTTAGAATCTGTTTTACTTCAGGACCATAGAATTACAAATGTAGCCAGTTTTGTTGGTACCGCATCCCCAAGATTTCACTCCTTATATGCTCCCCACATGCCATCTAAAAATTATGGGCAAATATTAGTGAATACGATTTCAAATGACGCCACCATTGAAGTCCTTAAAACATATAGCGAACAACATAACCTGGTTTTCCCAGGGGCACATATAAAATGGAAACAATTAGCCATGGAAGGCTTTCCTGCTCCAATTGAAGTTCGCTTAGCAGGTAATAACATAGCTGATATTAAATCATCAGCTAAACAAGTCGCACATATTTTAGAAAACCATGATAATTCTACGTGGGTAAGAAATGATTGGTTGGAAAAAAGACAAGGTATCTCAATTGAACTCGCCCCTAACAAAGCAAACAATTTGGGGTATTCAAAAGCCTTTATAGCGGCTTCCTTAATGGTTGCTATGGATGGATTACCCGTTACTACTATGTGGGAAAAAGACTACCCTATAGATGTCATCCTATCGAAAGAGGAGAACTTAACGGATGATATTGATGACTTAAAAAATCAATACATTTCGTCTTTATTGACACAAGAAGTTCTTCCATTACGAACCATTGCCAAATTAAAACCAGAATGGACCGAAGGAAACATTGTACACAGAAATGGAGTACGAACCATCACCGTAAGCGCTGATGTGAAAAATGGAGTTATGTATTCCAGCATGTTCGCAGAAGTAAGTCCTAAAATTGAGGCTCTTGAATTACCTAAAGGAGTGACTGTTTCTTATGGTGGTGAAAATGCGGAAATGATTACCACCTATATTCCTTTAGGCATATCACTTGGCGTAAGTATAGTTTTGATTTTCATCATATTACTATTTCAATTTAAAACCATTAATAAAGCTCTCCTCGTAATGTCAACTATGTTACTCAGTTTATTTGGAGCTTCTTTTGGTCTTTACATCATTGGATATCCTTTTGGCTTGACTTCATTTATTGGCATTATTGGACTAATGGGAATTACGGTACGAAATGGTATTATTCTTATTGATTATGCAGAACAACTGGGTATCGAGAGCGATTTGACTATTAAACAGGCTGCTATTGCAGCAGGTAAACGTAGAATGCGCCCCATATTTCTTACCTCTATGGCAGCTGCTATTGGTGTAGTGCCAATGATTGTAAGTAATTCGGCACTTTGGGGTCCCTTAGGAACCGTAATCTGTTTTGGATTAATCTTCGGCATGATACTAACGTTATTTCTGCTACCTGTTTTGTACTGGAAATTCATAGGGAAAGAAACTCAAAAGTCGAATATTACCATCGTTTAATACGATACTTTTGGTAATATCACATTAATAATTAAAGACAATAAAATGAAACATATCATAGTAACATTACTGATGGTAAGCACATTGGTTTTTACCACAACGGGACAAAATTTATCTCTTGATGATTGTAAAGCATATGCTATAAATAATAATAAAAATTTAAAAAATGCCCATTTAGAATTAGCAGCTGCACAGAAAATAAAACAAAATGCATTTACCAATTATTTCCCAAAAGTGGATGCTGGTGCATTTACAATGAAATCTAGTTCCAAAATGATCCAGGCAGAAACACCCGAAATAAATTTACCTGTTTATGATGGCAATCTAGCAAGCATACCAGGTTCAACCGAATATGCATATATACCTGGAATGGATATTGGAATTATGGATTACTTAAGTACGGGTTACATTACTGCCATTCAACCCATTTTTGCTGGGGGGAGGATCTATAATGGCAATAAATTAGCCGAACTTGGAACATCTATTAAGAGTAAACAGCTAAATATTACTACGGAAGAAGTTCTTTTAAAAACAGAATCTTTGTACTGGACCATTATTTCATTAACAGAAAAAAAGAATACACTAAGGGGTTATGAAACCTTACTTCATAGCTTTAAAAAGGATGCCTTGGTGTCTTTTGACGCAGGATTGATTCAAAAAAGTGATGTCTTAAAAATTGAATTAGAATTAAATAAGATTGAAGCTCAAAAGCTCCAATTAGATAATGGACTAACTATGGTTAAAATGGCGCTGAGTCAACATATTGGAATTCCTTATTCAGAAAATTTGAATTTAACAGATACCTCCCTCATCATAAATACACCATTATCCGTATTTGTCACTCCTCAAGAAGCCTTAATGAATAGGAATGAATATAAAATTCTCAACCAAACTGTTACTGCAGAAGAATTACAGCAAAAAATAGCACAAGGCGAATATTTACCTTCTGTAGGGATTGGCGTATCAGGGTATTATTTGGATATGATGGATAACCAAAACACCAACACCATGGCATTTGCTACCTTATCTATACCAATTTCTGGTTGGTGGGGAGGCTCGTACAAAAATAAAGAGCACAAAATAAAAGTGGAAATTGCACAAAATAATTTTTTTCAAAAATCAGAATTACTACAACTTCAAATTGAGCAAACGTTTAGGGATTTAAGTGAAAGTTTTCAGCAAATTGAAGTAGCCGAAGCTACCGTATCACAGGCCAAGGAATATTATTTTGAAATCAACAATGGTTTTAATGCAGGAATTGAGAGCACAACTAATTTACTAGAAGCTAGGGCATTATTACAACAAGCAAACGATACACTAATTGATGCAAAAGCAGGATATAAAATTAAGTTAGCTTATTACTTACAAGCAACTTCACAAACTAAAATTAATTAAAAAACAAGGTAAATTGAACAAGGAAAGTAAAGATAAGATGATTTTTAGCATTACCTTATCTTTATTTTTTGTTAGTATTCTTTATTATTCAGGACTTTAGCCCACATTATAAGACCGTTGCATAATGCTCTTTTCAGTTTTAGATTTCAATTTTGACTTTTTAAATCTAAAATTTATATTTTTTTTTCTTATTTTCATTGTTTATGTTAGTTATGGATCTATTTTTTGGTTCATTTTCCTTTAGTTTT
>NZ_JBAHZZ010000036.1:0-5519 GCF_037132785.1 Flavicella sp.
ATTTTGGCTAAATAAGCCTTACAAGCTTCATCATTTGGTAGTTCTTTTATAAAACTCAGTATATTTTGACCTTGAAAAACATCCATATCTGTTATAGTTAAGGACACTAAGATACAGAAACTAAATGACTAACTCAGTAAAAATATAAGCAGCCTAGGTTACGGTTCTATTTTATATTGAAATATAAAGGAAATAGAAACTAATTTAATCAATCATTTTGATGTAACTTAACCAAACAATGATTTGTAAAGAAATAAAAAAGCCGAGTATTTTAAACACTCGGCTTTTTTATAATATGATTCAGTAATTAGTCTACTAGAATAACTACTTTATTATCTTTCATTTCAACAGTACCTGATGTGATTTTCAAAGTAAGTATTTTGTCGTCGTCTATTTGAGTTTCAAAATGACCACTTAGTTCCTCAAATTCTAAATGTTCTTTTGTATGAACATGAATTTTAACAATACCCTCTTGTAAAACAGATACAATTGCAGCGTGATTTTCTAGCATTTGAAAGTTTCCATCTACTCCTGGTACAGACACAGAGTCTATACTTTCGCTAAATAATGTTGCTTCTGGTGATACTATTTCTAAAAACATAATTTAAAAAATTATTGGTTTAAACTTCCGCTAACATTTTCTCTCCAGAGTCAATCGCATCTTGAATAGAACCTCTTAAGTTAAATGCTGCTTCAGGATATTTATCTAATTCCCCATCCATAATCATGTTGAACCCTTTGATCGTATCTTTGATATCTACCAATACCCCTGGTATTCCAGTAAATTGCTCAGCTACGTGGAAAGGTTGAGATAAGAAACGTTGTGCACGACGTGCTCTGTGTACAACTAATTTATCTTCTTCAGATAATTCTTCCATACCTAGAATGGCAATAATATCTTGTAACTCTTTGTAACGTTGTAATAATTCTTTTACATTTTGCGCACAGTCATAATGTTCTTTTCCTAAAATAGCTTCAGTCAAGATACGAGAAGTAGAATCTAATGGGTCTACAGCTGGGTAAATACCTAATTCAGAAATTTTACGAGACAATACTGTTGTTGCATCTAAATGGGCAAATGTTGTAGCTGGTGCAGGGTCTGTTAAATCATCTGCAGGCACGTATACTGCTTGTACAGATGTAATAGAACCTGTTTTTGTTGAAGTAATACGCTCTTGCATCGCTCCCATCTCAGTAGCTAAGGTAGGTTGGTAACCTACAGCAGAAGGCATACGTCCAAGAAGTGCAGAAACTTCAGAACCCGCCTGTGTAAAACGGAAAATATTATCTACAAAGAACAATACATCTTTTCCTTGTGTTGAGTCTCCAGCACCATCACGGAAATATTCAGCGATAGTCAACCCAGATAAGGCAACACGTGCACGAGCCCCAGGAGGTTCATTCATTTGTCCAAATACAAATGTTACTTTAGATTTTTTCATTTTTTCGTGGTCGATCTTTTCAATATCCCATCCACCTTCTTCCATTGACTTCTCGAATTCTTCTCCATATTGGATAATTCCAGCTTCAATCATTTCACGCATAAGGTCATTTCCTTCACGAGTTCTTTCTCCTACTCCAGCGAATACTGAAAGTCCACCATGTCCTTTAGCTATATTGTTGATCAACTCTTGAATTAATACAGTTTTACCAACTCCAGCTCCACCAAATAATCCAATTTTACCTCCTTTAGAATAAGGTTCAATTAAGTCAATTACTTTAATTCCTGTAAACAATACTTCTGTAGAAACAGACAAGTCTTCAAATCTAGGAGCCTCACGATGAATAGACATCCCATTTTTCCCGTCTTTTGGTAAAGATTTTAATCCATCAATAGGATCTCCATTTACGTTGAATAAACGACCGTAGATATTATCACCTACTGGCATTTTAATTGGGTCTCCAGTAGCAACTACTTTTACACCTCTACTCAAACCATCTGTTGAATCCATCGCAATACATCTTACTGTATCTTCACCAATGTGTTGTTCTACCTCCAAAACTAGTGTAGATCCATTTTCTCTTGCGATTTCTAATGAATCGAAAATTTTTGGAAGGCCTTCTCCTGTTGTAAATGCGACATCAATTACTGGTCCAATAATTTGAGCAACTTTACCTGTTAATTTAGACATTGTTGTAATTATTAATTATTAATTCTATTTTTCTATGTGAGTTTAACCTCGTTTTTCAGGGAGTAAATATAGAAGTTTTAAATTGAAATAAAAACATGTTTTATGTTTTTTACAAAGTAAAAAAGCATTTTTGTTGGCTTGTTTTTATATATGCGAAAAACTCTATGTAAGGTGTTTGTTTTTAGCCTGATAGGTACTTGAATTTATTTGTGTATTTACTTTGTGTGTTGACTCAATGGAAATTAGAAAAAAGAGGATTTATTCAAGAATTTACGAATTGAAAAACGCCTTCAAATGAAGGCGTTTTTCGGATAGAGTATAATTTCAATTAAAAACCTCGAATTGTCCAAGTAGTATAGATTTGACTACCAATAGTTCCTGATCCAGGGGCACTTTGGTATTCGTTTCCTAAAATATTAGTTGCTCCAATCTTTAAGCTAGAGTATAATTTAGGCATTCCATAAGTTACTTGTGCGTCCATAGTTGTTCTTGCTGGCAAGACTGCATTGATATAAGTTGACTCCCATAAATAAGCATCATTCCATCTTACGTCAATTCTAAATCCGAAATGATGACCAATATTAGAGTTTCCAAACGAAACTTTTACTTTGTGTTCAGGAGTATTAAAGCCTGCTTGATAATCCGGATCTGAAGATTGATCAAAATCAAACTTTGCCCAAGTGTAATTTAGACCTAAATTAAAGTTATAAAACACCTTTGTAGTCATACCAATTGCAGCACCATAAGAAGATATATCTGCGTTTGAATTTGTATACGTTTGAAAAGCTTGCCAATCTCCACTGGCTAAAGCTACTAAAGCCTTTGGAACTGCGCCGGCCCCAGTTGTGTAAGTTCCATCTGAATAATCAACTTTCCCGTAGTAGGGAGAAATGACAGTTTTGTTTCCTATAAAATCCTTATAAATGTTGTAGTAAGTACTAAAATCAATTATTACTTTATTGATAACTCCACGGTAACCAAGTTCAAAAGCAGTTACGTGTTCAGGCTTTACAAAATCAATTTCTGAAACTTCTAAAAGAGTAGGGTCTCCAGATGCAGCAAACTGTGCTACCGATGTTGCAATATATGAATTTTCATATGCATCTCTACCTGATAAGGTAATCGAGGTTGGATTTCCAAATAATTGACCTGTTGCACTAACTTCTTTTGCTCTAGATTCATATCTATCTAAATTATCAGGGGCAGATCCAACTAAAATAGCTCTTCCCAGATCCAAACCTATGTATTGATCTTGTGTAGTTGGATTCCTAAAACCCGTTTGATATGAAATTCTAAAATTGTGCCTTTTATCTTTATCTGCGTTGTATACCAAAGAGACTCTTGGAGAGAAAAATCCATCAAAGTTTTTGGCTTTGTCATAACGTACAGAAGCTGTAAGTTTTAGTTTTTCTTGTGCCAACCATTTTTGTCCTTGAACATAAGTACCAAATTCATCATAATCAATAGACCCGTCTTTGTCGGTAAACACCGTACCACTTGAATTTAAAGAATAAATTCTTGCGGAACCACCGATTTGTATTTCTGCAAAAGAAATATAATCTCTAAAATTGTAGTTAATATCTGAATGATAAATTTTTGATTTATCTACAAATTTTGAACCCGTATTTAAATCGCTATCTGCGATTGTTTTGTTTAATAGTTCTTCAAATTCTATACTTCCAGGTTGAGGTGTATAAGCTGTATCTGCCACAGTCCTTGCAGTGACATGTGCTTGTTCGTGTGTTTGACCTCCCAAAACAGCAGGGATATAAGCCCCGGCGTATGTTTGATACCATTCTGTTGCATTTACTTTGTTCATGTTTACCCCTGTAAAAAGCATATCATAAGAATCTCCTGCGTCTTCTGCAGTCATATATACTCTCCAAAAGAAGTGCTCGCTTTTTACTTCTATTTTATGCTGCTGCATAAAAAAGTTATTTAAATAATAACGACTGGCTCCTTGGTAAATAGTGTTACCCGTCCCTAAACGCCCATTATAACTTATTTCAAGATCTCCTCCTGTAGGCCTGTAATACAAGCCAATATCAGCTTTAAAACTTTTTGCTTTGTAGTCCGTCAAATTTTTTTCTTTGTAGCCAGTTCTTGATACAGTGTATTTCCCAAAAGTTCCAACGGCTGCTCCACCAGCTAATTCGTCAAAATCCAATTCGGCAGTAACCTCATCACCATAAATATTAGCTCTATCAAACTCAGGACCTAGAGGGTTTTCAGTTATAAGATCAGGTTTTCCAGCTCCTTGATTGTCATACTGGTTGTAATCAGTGGCTGCCCAATCGGTTCCTTCTAAAAATGAAATAGAGACTTTGGCCGCAAATTTATCACTGAATTTTTTTGCAACACGAACACCTACATCTACAAATTCATTGGTGCCGTTTGCCTTTTGAACAGTAACACCAGATTTTAAATAAGCACTTACTCCTTGATAATCAAAGGGGTTTTTACTGTTCATAAACAAGATCCCATTAAAGGCATTCGCACCATATAGAGCAGATGAAGCTCCCGGAAGTAATTCAACTCTTTGAATGTCTAGTTCTGAAATACCTAGCAAATTTCCAATAGGAAAATTTAAAGCAGGTGACGCATTATCCATGCCATCAATTAATTGTAAAAACCTCGTGTTTGAGAATGCTGCGAATCCTCGGGTATTCACGGATTTAAAAGTCAAACTACTTGTATTTACATCAACTCCTTTTAAGTTTTCTAATCCGTCATAGTACGATACTGAAGAGGTATTTTGAATTTCATGAATTCCCATTCTTTCAATGGTAACGGGTGATTCAAAAATTCTCTCTGGAGCTCTGGAGGCGGAAATAACAATTTCATTTAATAGAGTTCCTTCTTTTAGTTTAAATTCAACATCTTGATTGTTTGAGTTAATGCTAATTCTAGAGAAATCAAAACCTACACTACTCGCTTGAAGGATAAAAGGAGGAGATTGAACTACTTCTAATTTAAACTCTCCATTAAAATTTGTATAGGTGCCGATGGTTGTATTTACTATTCTAACATTTGCTCCCGAAATGGGTTGGCTTGTTTTTGAATCTAGAACAATTCCTGATATCGTTGTTTGTGCAAAGGTTATTACGCCAAATAGAGCAAACAAAATAAAAAATATTTGGTTTTTCATAAAGGTTAATTTTGGTTATTTTTATTAAGTTACGGTATTTTTTTCAATAATACTCCCTCTCGAATAACAGTCAGGGTAAAATAATGTTTCTGAGCTATACGCCTAGTGTCTGTTTTATATTTTTTTGATATTTAGGTTTTTGTAGTACCATTCTAAGAATTGTTTTATGAAAAATGGATTCTTTGTATTGTGACCTATTAATTCTAAAACAAAATTCATCAAAGTAAGCTTGTATATGC
>NZ_JBAHZZ010000047.1:0-6451 GCF_037132785.1 Flavicella sp.
TATACAAGCATATTTTGATGAATTTTGTTTTAGAATTAATAGGTCACAATACAAAGAATCCATTTTTCATAAAACAATTCTTAGAATGGTACTACAAAAACCTAAATATCAAAAAAATACAAAACAGACACTAGGCGTATAACTTAATAAATTTGAATTATTTTTTCTTTAGATGAAATAAAAAATATAAGCATAGCCTAGGTTACATTTCTATTTCACATTGAAATATAAAGGAAATAGAAACTCATTTAACACGCCATTTAAATATTAAAATGGTTAAAGCCTAACTTTCCTCAGTATACTCTTCGTATAAGAAGCTATTGTATGGAAAACGCTTTATATGTATTCTTTTCACTTCTTCATAAACATTTGATTTAAATTCTTCTAAGTTTTGTTTATGCAAAGCGGAAATAAAAATACAATTATTTTCCATTTTTGCCATCCAAGATTTTTTCAACTCCTCTAAAGTAAAATGAGCTTTTGTCTTTTCTGTTACTAAATCATCCTCATCAATAGTTTCATGTTCATAAGCATCAATCATATTAAAAACCATAATCACAGGCTTGTCTGAACTTTCAATATCAGATAAAATAGTATTTACCGATTCCATATGATCCACAAAATTTTTATGAGAGATATCTACTACATGCAACAATAAATCCGCCTCTCTAACCTCATCTAAAGTAGATTTAAAAGATTCTACCAACTGTGTTGGAAGCTTTCTAATAAAACCTACTGTATCTGTCATTAAAAAAGGTAAATTTTTTATCACAACTTTCCTTACTGTAGTATCCAAGGTTGCAAACAACTTATTTTCTGCAAACACATCCGATTTACTAATTACATTCATCAATGTAGATTTCCCTACATTGGTATAGCCAACTATAGCTACACGAACCAACTGCCCTCTGTTCTTTCTTTGAATAGCCATTTGCTTATCAATAACAAGTAATCTTTTTTTCAACACAGAAATTTGATCTCGTACTATACGTCTATCTGTTTCAATTTCAGTTTCCCCAGGTCCACGTAATCCAATACCTCCTTTTTGTTTATCAAGATGGGTCCATAACTTTGTAAGTCTAGGCAACAAATATTGACATTGAGCCAAAGCGACCTGAGTACGCGCATAACTAGTCTGAGCTCTTTCAGCAAAAATATCAAGAATTAAATTGGTTCTATCTAATATCTTACAATCCAACACTTTTTCAATATTACGCAACTGTGCAGGTGATAATTCATCATCAAAAACTGCTGTTCCAATATGATGTGTATCAATATATCTCTTTACTTCCTCTAATTTCCCGCTTCCGATAAAAGTCTTAGGGTGAGGTTTTTCCACATTCTGCACAAATCTTTTTACAGAAACACCTCCAGCAGTCTCAACTAAAAATTCTAATTCATCTAAAAACTCTTTCGCCTTTATTTCATCTTGATGCTGAGTAACCACCCCAATCAAGACCGTTTTTTCTGATGTTACTTTTTTCTTATCAATCATACTGCAAATGTACGAATTTTGTGAAACAGCAAGACTAATTTCCCAACACTTCGATTCCCTTCAATTAATCAACGAACTGTGAACAAAAAATGATTAAAAGATGTACATTAGTTTTTTCACTATTTAAGAGCTATTAATGATCGACCCCCTTATTTCCATTGCATTTTATAATGTTGAAAATTTATTTGATACTGAAGATGCTGCTTACACCCTCGACAGAGAATTTACACCTAAAGGTCAAAAAAAATGGGGTCCACATCGCTACCAATTAAAAATTGAAAAATTAGGAAAAGCAATTTCCAGAATTGGAGAGAATGATTGCCAACTACCTCCTGTTTTTATTGGATTAGCTGAAGTTGAAAACAGCAAAGTACTGGATGACCTTACTCAATCAAGCGGATTACAGTACCTGCCATACGATTATGTTCATTATGATTCTCCAGATGAAAGAGGAATTGACACTGCATTATTATACAATACCGAATTATTTAAAATCCTAGATTCAAAAGCAATCCCTATTATTATTTATAATTCTAAAAACATTAGGGACTACACACGTGATATACTTTATGTAAAAGGAATTTTAAACAATGAAACTGTACATCTTTATGTAAACCACTGGCCTTCTAAAAGATCTGGATTTGATGAAACACGCTTAAAAAGAATTGAAATCGCAAATATTTTACATCAAGAAATCGAATCTATTAAGGAACAAAATCCTAAAATTATTATTATGGGTGACTTTAACGACAACCCCATTGATGATAGTATTTATAAATATTTGGTCAACGACAAGTATAAAAACCCGAGTTTAAAATTATATCAAAAAGGGGAAGGTGCTTCTAAATTTTACGGAAAATGGATGTTATTTGATCAAATCATATTGTCAAATAATTTTTTTCAGTCTAATTCAAACAGCTTAACCTTTAAAACTGCTCATATTTTCAACACTCCCTTTTTAACCAATCCCAAAGGCAGGCATAAATACGAACCCTTTAGAACCTATTCTGGAAAATATTATCAGGGAGGTTATAGTGATCATTTTCCTGTATATGTTCTACTTGAAAAAAAGACATAAAAAAACCCAAACTTTATTTTTAGCTTGGGCATAGAAATTAATTTTTTTCTTTTTAATTCTTTACAATTGTTACAGGAATTGAAAATTTTTTGTTTTTCAAGTTTTCAGAAATTTCTATTACCCTGTGGTAATTTAACCTTCTTCTGATAAAGTCTCGTATCATTTCATTTTGAGTATCCACCATTAGAACTACAATCTCTCCTTTTTGATTCACTAAAAACTCAACTTTAGCAGAGATAGTTGTTTCATTTACTGAAAAATTTGGATGATCTAATAACCTTCCAATTTCATTTCTTAATCTTTCATTAATTGTCAGTGTTTCAGGGTTTGCTGCAATCGCTACAACGGTTCCTAAAACTAGGGCGAACATTACTAAAATAATTTTTTTCATAATTTCATTGTTTTCTTTGACAAAGATAGTTTCAATGCAAAAAAAAGAAACAACAAATCAATTCATCAAAACCTATTGTTTTAGTTAAATGAACATCAAAAAGAATTTTTCTTAATATATTCATCACATTGACACATCAGCAAATTATCACTTCAAAAAGAGATAAAACAAATTCTTTTGACCCATGTTTTTAACACTTTCTGAAAATTATTTAAAAAAGGTTCTATTCTGTTAAGACAACCTTTTTTTCTAATATTAAGTCAATGTTATGGAGGTTGAATTTTCATATGATACTGAAAAAAAACATCTTACTTCTAGCGTAAAATTTTCTAGTGCTACCAGTTTTTCTCCTATTATACAATACTACAAAACAGGCAAACACCTTGTCTGGTTCAGATACAATTAACTGGATACTTGCAATCATATTAAAGTATTTTGAAAACGAAAAATAACTTGTTTTTTTATCCACCTCTTCTAGAACGTCCTCTGCTACCTCTTTCTCCTCCTTGAATATTCATTTTTTGACCTGCAAAACTCCCAAACTTATACACAAAGATTAGCATAAAATATTGTTCTAGAATTTGATTTTCAACATCTTGAATATAAGTTTCTGTTACCGACCTTTTATAGCCATTATTTTCCCCAAGCATATCGTATCCAACAACACTAATAGTTGCATTATTCTCCCATAATTCAACTCCTAAACCTGCATTCCAAAAAACAGCATTTCCATCAAATCCCTCTTCCGCTCCACTGTTATAACGATACGAAACCTTATTAGATAAGAACACGTTTTTTAAAAAAAACACATTCGTATCTACACTCACGTTTTGAATAAAGTAGCTGTTATCACTAAACTGATCAGCATCATAAACACTCTTGTTTTCAGAGTAACTGTAGGATGCACTTACATCAACCTTATTATCATAAGAATACCTAAAAGAAAATGAAGGTTTTAAAACTGTTGTTTTTGCGGCAAATTCTACACTGTTTTGAATGGATAAACTATTCCTATAACTCGCATTTAAACGCACGTTTAGATTAATGATTGTTTTTTTCTTAAAATAAGATTTTGAAAAGGCAACATTTCCTGTATATGAATAGTCTCCATTTATATTGCTATATGTGGTGTGTTTATTTAAATCGGAATCCGTAATTGTTGAACTAATAATTTTATCTTGAACAAATTGAGCTCTAACATTTCCAGAAATATTTATATTATTATAAGCCAAATTATTTTGATATTGAAAACTTACGTTATGACTCACTTCTGGTTCTAAAAATTGATTACCGACTCGCACATGGGTAATATCGCTCACGTCCTCAACCGGTTGTAATTGGCTTAGTGATGGTAAATTTACATCCTGGCTATATGTTAAAGAAATATTTTTATATCCATTTTCATCTCTATAACGAATTCTTCCTGAAGAGGTGAAATATTTAAAATCTGCTTTAAAATCACGAGCATTTTCCAACTCATCTTCATAATTTCTATATGTATTTGTATAAGCACCTTCAGCTTCAAAACGAATATCTTTGTATTGATATCTCAATTTTAACGAGGGTCTTAAAGTTGTAGTAACATACTTACTATCTGAGCTTAACTCTTCATTAAAATCATTATATTCTCCTGATACTTCATCAAAATCGTAAATGTAATTTTCGCTTTTTTGAGAATTTATTGTTGCAGTATACCTAGGCATTAATCTAAAATCAGTAAATAATTCTTTACTCCAAAATGCATTAAGACGAATGTCACTACTTTTAGTATCGGTAGTGCTTATTTGATCTTGAACGATCGTTTTATTACTATTATTAAGAAAGTTTTTTGAGTAGTTTTTACTATCTGATTCTCCTGTACTAAAATCGGTACCCAAACTTAAATTTAAGTAATCACTTTTATTGTTTAAAACAGGAGTTACTCTAATCTCATTTTTAAATTCATAGTTTGAGGATATGGAATTATTTTTTGAGTTATATTCACTAATTAAATCCCCATCGGAATAATAAGATTCCCGGTCTACTATAGAACCGGATTCTTGACTAGAACTATTAAAATCTGTTTCATTAGATAACTGTACCTTTTTTTTCGAATCACTATCTTTTGATTTTATAATAACTTTTAAATCCGCACCAGCAATATGGCTTTCAGAATCATTAAAACTAGTAACCTCAGAATCTGTAATATAATTTGAATTTGGTAAAAAAGTCTCTTTAGAACTAACTTGATCAAAATCTCTACTCTGAGAACTATACCTATAATTCCCGTTTATTCGTGTTTCATTCCACTTCCCTTTTGTGTAATTTGCACCAACAAAATCAGATTTAATATATCCATTACTTGTATCTGTATCGGGTAAGGCATTAAAGCCCCTAGATAAATTTATATTATTAGTCCCAGCAATAAGACCTATTTGTTCACCATCAATAAGTTTAAAAATATTAGCATTTGCTTGATACTTTTCATCAGTACCATAGCCTAATTTAACATCTCCAAAAGTAGCTCTGTTTTTTCCTTTTTTAATTTTAAAATTTATCTCTTTGGTTCCAGAATCAGACTCCTCTCCTGTAAATTTTTGATTGTCTGTTTTATAATCTGTAACCTGTACTTTACTAATAACATTACTTGGAAGGTTTTTTAAAGCGATCTCTCCCTTTTGTTCACCAAAAAACCTCATTCCGTCAACATTTATAGCAACTACCTCTATTCCATTTACCGTTATATTACCATCTAAATCTATCTCTACGCCTGGAAGTTTCTTTAATAAATCTTCAGCTTTATCGTTTGGTAAAGTTTTAAAACTATCGGCATTATATTCTACAGTATCTTTTTTTATTAAAACAGGAGGAGACTGGGCAATAATTGTCACAATATTCAATTCTTCTATTTGATTATTTAGGATAACATCTCCCATGTTTAATTTATCTCCTGACGGCACATCAATATCTTTCACATAAGGTTCATAGCCCAAATAGGCAATATTAAAAATAACTTTAGAGTCGGTTCCTGAATTTACTCGCATAGAAAATTTACCTTTATTATTTGTAATAGTATAGGCAATAGGAACACTATCTTTTATGCTCTGCAGATAAACAGTTGCTCCTTTTAAAACGACAGCATCTTGATCTTTAAGAACTCCTTCTAAAGTGAATTTTTGAGCAAATAAAGATGTAGAGATAAATAACGAAACTAATAATAGTGTTCTTTTCAATTTGAATTGATTTAGGTTTTATCTCTTTGACACAAGACTTCCCATATAGTTTAAGTTTAAAACGTTAAATAAAACTTAAAATTATTACAGTGCTGGAATTTCAATTTTTGAAGTAATTGCTTTATTATGAATACAATAAAAGACCGTTGCATAATGCTCTTTTCATTTTTAGATTTCAATTTTGACTTTTTAAATCTAAAATTTATATTTTTTTTTCTTATTTTCATTGTTTATGTTAGTTATGGATCTATTTTTTGGTTCATTTTCCTTTAGTT
>NZ_JBAHZZ010000110.1:0-6187 GCF_037132785.1 Flavicella sp.
ATACAAGCATATTTTGATGAATTTTGTTTTAGAATTAATAGGTCACAATACAAAAAATCCATTTTTCATAAAACAATTCTTAGAATGGTACTACAAAAACCTAAATATCAAAAAAATATAAAACAGACACTAGGCGTATAATTCAGGTTGTTTAACTTAATCTACCTCTCCAATAAAAACTTTAGTATTTTCACTATTTATTAGAACTCCATAATTATGCAGGCTTATCAAATTATTCTAGTTGTCGTTATTTACTTTTTAGTTTTATTAGGAATTTCCTATTTCACTAGCAAAAACGACAGCAACGACTCTTTTTTCAAAGCAGGAAAAAAATCCCCTTGGTATATCGTTGCTTTTGGAATGATTGGAGCCTCACTCTCTGGGGTCACCTTTATTTCTGTTCCTGGTTGGGTCAATGCCAGTCAGTTTAGTTATATGCAAATTGTTTTCGGGTATTTGGCGGGTTATTTTGTCATCGCTTATATACTACTTCCTATATATTACAAATCCAATATTACTTCTATTTACGAATATTTAAGAACTCGATTTGGTATTATAAGTCATAAAACAGGTGCAATTTTCTTTTTTGTATCCAGAGTTTTGGGTGCTTCATTTCGTTTGTTTTTAGTAGCATCTGTATTTCAATATTTCATCTTAGATGCATGGAATATCCCATTTGAGTTTACAGTTGTAATTTCAATATTGCTAATTTGGATGTATACTTTTAAAGGCGGCATAAAAACAATTATCTGGACAGATACGCTACAAACTGTTTTTATGCTTACTGCCGTTATAACGGCAATCTATATTATTTGCGATAGTTTTCAATGGTCCATTTTGGATGCATATAATTCTGATGAGTTTCAATCTTACTCAAAAATTATTTTTAACGACGATCTCAAAAGCAACAAACATCTACTAAAATCTTTCTTTGGAGGTATGTTTATTGCTATTGCAATGACTGGTTTGGATCAAGATATGATGCAAAAAAATCTGACCTGTAAAAACGTAAAAGAAGCACAGTGGAACATAATTTCTCTTGGATTTGTTTTAATTATTGTAAATTTTGTCTTTCTCTTTTTAGGTGCACTATTATTTATTTATGCTGATAAAAATGGAGTCGTTATACCCATGGTTGACGGAAGCCCTAAAACAGATTTATTGTTTCCCGAAATTGCTTTACATCAAAATTTAGGTTATCCCATTGCTATGATGTTTATTCTTGGTTTAATTGCTGCAGCTTACTCCAGTGCCGATAGTGCATTAACGTCACTTACTACTTCTTTCTGCTTTGATTTTCTATCTATAGAAAATCACAAGCAAGAGAAACAAAAAAAAATCAGAAAAAAAGTACATATTGGTGTTTCTGTCTTACTTGTATTTGTAATTATTATTTTTAAACACGTACTTACAGACAACGTAATAAGCAGCCTGTTAAAAGTAGCAAGTTATACCTATGGTCCATTATTAGGTTTGTTTGCTTTTGGAATATTTACAAAATATGAAATTAAAGAAAAATGGGTACCGATGGTAGCTTTAATATCTTTAGTAATTACGGCAGCGGTTGATATAAATTCACCTCAATGGTTCAATGGGTATAAATTTGGAAATGAACTTTTAATCTTAAACGGATTGATAACTTTTTCAACTCTTTTTTTAATAAGAGTGCAAAACATAAAATCGATTAAAATCCACTTTTCAAAATAAATATTAATTATTTTTGCATTATGTACAAAGATTTGAGTGATTACCGAAAAGTTTACATTAAAAAGGAACTTCTTAAAAAAGATCTTCCAGAAAACCCATTAGAGCTATTCCAAACATGGTTATATGAAGTAGAAAACTCAAATAATTCTGGTGAGCATAATGCTATGACTCTTTCCACTATTGGAATTGATGGATTTCCTAAAAGCCGAATTGTACTCTTAAAAAAAATCACTTGGGAAGGTTTTATCTTTTATACCAATTATACTAGTGAAAAAGGCAAAGCAATAGATGTAAATTCAAATGTATGCCTTTCCTTTTTCTGGCAAAACATGGAACAACAAATAATTATCAAGGGTAAGGCTGAAAAAATAGCAGAAAACCTATCAGATGGCTATTTTGAATCTAGGCCTGAAGGGAGTAAACTTGGTGCTTGGGCATCCAATCAAAGTGAAATAGTAAAATCCAAAAATGATTTAGATTCCAATTTAAAGAAATTTGAAGAACAGTTTGAAAACAAAGAAATCCCTAGGCCGAAACACTGGGGAGGCTATGTGATTAAACCTCAATCTATTGAGTTCTGGCAAGGAAGACCCAATAGAATGCACGATCGTATCAGATATGATCTACAAAAAGATTTTAGTTGGAAAGTAGATCGGTTAGCTCCTTAATAATTATTATTGATATAATAAAAAAAATAGATAGATTATGATTGATTTAAAGTACCTAATTAAACATTTTTAGTATATTTGAACCTATTAATTTGTATATATGAAAACAGTATATATTGTACGTCACGCCAAATCTTCTTGGGAGTATAGCGGTATAAATGACATCGATAGACCTCTAAAAAAAAGAGGTATTAAAGATTCTTATTTGGTAGCAAAGGCGCTTGTTCAAAAAATAGACAAGCCTGATGTTTTTATCACCAGCAGTGCTACAAGAGCATTGTCAACAGGAGTTATATTTAGTAATATTTTTGGCTATCCTCTTTCTAATCTACAAATTAAAAAATCTTTGTATAGTTTTAGTGATGGTTATTTGGTGAAAACTATTAAAGCTTTAGATAACGAATTTGATTCCGCAATTATTTTTAGTCACGATCATGGAATTAATGATTTTGTAAACAAATATGGAGATGTCTTTATTCCACATGTTCCTACTTGCGGAGTGATTGCTATCCAGTTTGACATCAACCATTGGAAAAGTATTAAAAAAGGGAAAACAATTTTTCAAGAATCGCCTAAGAAACATAAATAAATTGTATCACATTGTTAGAAATCAAAAAATATGCAGCGATTGATATTGGATCAAATGCTGTCCGCTTATTAATTTCAAATATTATTATTTTAAAAGACGAAGGTCCTAAGTTTAAGAAATCTACATTTATCCGTGTCCCTATTCGTTTAGGTGCCGATGCCTTTAATTCAGGTATTATCTCTGAAGAGAATTCTAAGAGAATGATTGATACCATGAAAGCTTTTAAGCTTTTAATGAAAGTACACGGTGTAGAAATGTACAAAGCCTGTGCTACTTCGGCAATGAGAGATTCTACAAATGGAAAGCAACTAATCCAAAGAATAAAAAAGGAAACAACTATTGATATTGAAATAATCGATGGTAAAAAAGAAGCAGAGATTATTGCTTCAACAGATTTAACTGAATTAACAGAAGGTCATAAATCATATTTATATGTAGATGTTGGTGGTGGAAGCACTGAATTCACCGTCTTTTCAAAACAGAAAGTTATTGCATCTAAGTCATTCAAAATGGGAACAGTTAGATTACTTAATAAAAAAATAGACAAAAAAGAAGCTTGGAAAGAAATTAGAAATTGGATTGAAACTCATACAAAAGACCTAAAAAAAATAGTTTTGATAGGCTCAGGAGGCAATATCAATAAAATTTTCAAAATGTCTGGACAAAAAATTGACAAACCTCTTTCCTATATCTACATGAATACTCACTACCAATTCTTAAAAAAGATGTCTTATGATGACAGGATTTCAGAACTAGGATTAAATCCAGATCGTGCTGATGTTATCATTCCTGCTACAAAAATTTACCTTTCTGCAATGAAATGGAGCGGTGCTAAAAAAATATATGTCCCTAAAATTGGATTATCTGATGGAATCATCAAAAGTTTGTACAGTGGTACTCTTAAGGCTTAGATCATTTTTATGAAGAAATTTTATCGACTTACTAATATTTTCCTGATTATAATTTTTATATCATGCAAAAGTGAGTCAAAACAGCAAACTTCAACAAAAGACACATTAATAACAAAAGTCATAAGTAAAACTGAAACGAAAAAAAAATACATTCTGCCAAGAGATAGAAAATATATTTTTGATTCTATAACGACAGATAATGCCGTTGAATTTTTTACTCAATACGGCAAAGAAAACCCACAAACCAAATTGAGAATTGATACGCACCTAGGCAGCATTACTGTGCGTTTATACAAAGACACGCCAATACATCGTGCTAGTTTCCTCTATTTGGTTAAAAGCGGATATTATAACTCTACCTCTTTTTATAGAGTTGTTCCTGACTTTATTGTACAAGGAGGAAATTCTGATAACTTAGTAACTCCAGCTTATAAAGAGCAACTACACAATTATCGAATTCCAGCTGAATTCAGAAAAAAAAGAAGTCATAAACGTGGCTGTATTGCAGCGGCTAGAGACTGGGTAAACAATCCAACCAAAGAATCAACACCTTTTGAATTCTATTTTATTCAAGCTGATAAAAACCAATCACACCTTAATTTTGAACATACCGTTTTTGGAGAAATTATCGATGGTATAGAAGTGATTGATAAAATTACGCAGGTAAAAATTGATCGCTATGAATGGCCTGAAAAAGAAATTACCATGAAAATAACGATCCTAGATTAAAATCTAATCAAACCAAACTACAAAAGACTGTGGTGTTACAAGATTAGGAATTTGCTCTAACTGAACATCATTCGTTTGAATCGTTTTGATTCCCAAATCTATTTTATTTAACGTCATAGTCGCATTTATTTTATCTAAATACAATACTACTTTTGTAAAAGTAGATTCTATTTTTGAAATATTCATCGCTAGACTTATTTCTTCAAATTTCGAGTTCAACCCAATACCATCAATAGTTGTATAAATTCCATCATGAATATCTACAATACGGATTGTCGACAAAGAATCTAAAGGTTCTTTTGGAGTTAAGGTCAATAGGTGTTTTCCTTCTTTAGAATAAATCAAATAAAAATCATCGCTTTGAGCTTGTCTTCCTCGATAACCTAATATTCCTTCACTTAATCGTTTTACTATGGAATCATTCTGAAACAATTCATCAATTTCCATAACTTTAGTTTTAGAAGTAATTAAACCTACCCTGTTTTTTTCTACAGTAAACTCATCTTTTCCAGAACAACTTGCAACTGTAACTATAAAAATTAAAAAAGAAAAATATTTGAAATTAGTTTTAATCATGATTATTTTATTTGATTTTATATAGGATAAAAGTACTTTTTTTCTTCTAATAAGTCATACAATTTCAAATAATTATGAATTAAATATATTAACTATTTTTTATCTAGTTCTTCATAGCTTTCAATAAAAATAAACAACAACCATAGGGTGTAAACTATTTGATTTAAGTACCTTTGCACCCTCAAATTTGGACTATGATTACACAAAACGATCAAGAATTAATTGCCTTGGGTGAAATGCTTCCTTTGATGGAAGAATTCTATACGATTCAAGGTGAAGGTGGGCATACAGGAACTGCTGCTTACTTTATTAGAATTGGCGGTTGTGATGTTGGATGTCATTGGTGTGATGTAAAAGAAAGTTGGGATGCAAAATTGCACCCTCCTACTCTTACTGATAAAATTGTTGCCAATGCAAAGATATATGCTGAAACAGTTGTTGTAACTGGAGGAGAACCTTTAATGTGGTCATTAGACTATATCACCACAAAACTCAGAAAAGGAGGAATGAGAACCCATATTGAAACTTCAGGTGCGTATAAATTATCTGGGATCTGGGATTGGTTTTGTTTATCTCCAAAAAAGACAAAACTTCCTTTAAAAGAATGTTACCAAGCGGCGGACGAATTAAAAATGATTATTCACAATACAAATGATTTTCAATTTGCAGAAGAACAAGCTACCAAAGTATCTAATTCTTGTATATTGTACCTACAACCTGAATGGAGTAAAAAAGACAAAATGATTCCAAAAATCATCGATTATGTAATGAAACACCCTAAGTGGAAAATTTCTTTACAAACTCATAAATATTTAAACATTCCATAAACAAGAATTTCACTCACAAAAAAAGCCCAATCAATATTAATTGCTTGGATTCAAGGTTGTAACGCAACAAAACGTTTTAGTTTTATGATGTTACTGAGCTACAATTTTAAGTTCAATATCCATCATTTCTTTTGGTGTTTTATATCCAAGTATCTTTCTAGGTCTATTGTTTAGTTTTTC
>NZ_JBAHZZ010000059.1:0-19334 GCF_037132785.1 Flavicella sp.
CACAAGAAAAGATGAAGGAAAATTCAGAAAATCACATGAAAACACTTCAAAATGACTGCAAAAGGGTAGTCAAATATTTTAAACATCACAACATAAAATATGCTGCGTAAAACTAACGATATATAGATGCGAGGTTAATAGTAACATCATAAAACTAAAACGTTTTGTTGCGTTACAACCTTGAATCCAAGTAAAAATTATTAACGGTTTGTTGCGTTACAACCTTGAATCCAAGAACTTCTTATAAGAAATAGAGACTTACTTAAATAATTCAAGACAGAATCATTCGTGATTTTGTCTTTTTTGTTGATAAATAGTTCTTTGTTTACCTTTAATTATTTGTACTTTTAAGGCTTCTAAAAAGACAGCAGACCATTTCTTTATGTATTTAATTTTTGACACCGAAACTACCGGATTGCCTAAGAGTTATAAGGCTCCAATGACAGATATTAATAACTGGCCAAGATGTATTCAAATTGCATGGCAGCTACATGATAAGATGGGGAGTGTAATTGAGCATGATAATTTTATTCTTCAACCGGAAGGCTTTAATATTCCTTTTGATTCAGAAAAAATACATGGAATTTCTACGGAACTGTGTCAGGAACAAGGAATTCCTTTGAAAGAAGGTCTAGAGCGTTTTAATAATATTTTAGGAAAGACCAAGTTTTTAGTCGGTCAAAATGTTACGTTTGATCTGAATATTATGGGAGCCGAATTTATTCGTGCTGGTATACAACCTAATTTTAAAGCATTTGAATTTGATAGCTTTGATTTAGAAGAATATAATTTTATTACCAAGCAGCCGAATAACAGAGTTATGACAATTGATGATTTAAAAGATCTCGATAAAAACGCTCTCGGTATTTTGGACACCTGTACAGAGTCCACTGCTACAATGTGTCAAATTTCTGGAGGTAGAGGAGGTAAGTTTAAACTACCAACCTTGACAGAATTACATAATTATTTGTTTGGTGTTGGTTTTGGTGAAGCTCATAATGCTACTGCCGATGTGGAAGCAACAACACGTTGTTTTTTTGAATTACTTAGAAGAGAGCGATTTACAAAAGAGCAATTGGATGTTCCGAAGGAGTATTTTATTGACTTTAAAAAGGAAAACCCAAGCCAGATTGAGCTTATAGGTTTAAAACACTTAAACCTTAAACAAGAGAGTGATAAAATTAGAAAACGCCAATCTTCTCAAGAAGGTACTAAAGGAAAAGGAGTTAATGTAAAAGAAAGTTTAAAAAAATTACAAGACGTTCCTTTTGCACATCTGCACAATCATACTCAATATTCTATTTTACAATCTACGATAGAAATTGGAGCTTTGGTAAATAATGCAGGAAAGCATAAAATGTCTGCCGTTGCCATGACAGATACTGCCAATATGATGGCAGCTTTTCATTTTACCAATGCAGTATCGAGTTATAACAAAGGAATCAAAGCCAAAAGAGAAGCAGCAGAGGAGTCTGGAGATTCTTTTGAAGAAAAGGAGTTGGTGCCGATTGTAGGCTGTGAATTTAATGTTTGTAAAGATCACAAGGATAAATCACAAAAAGACAATGGATATCAAGCTGTTTTGTTTGCAAAAAACAGAAATGGTTATCAAAACCTAGCTAAAATGTCTTCCATCGCTTTTGTAGATGGATTTTATTATATACCTCGTATCGACAGAGCAATTATTGAACAATATAAAGAAGATATAATTTTTTTAACGGGGAGCATGTTAGGAGAAGTTCCTAGTAAAATATTAAATGTTGGTGAAAAGCAGGCCGAAGATGCTTTGGTTTGGTGGAAAGAACAATTCGGAGACGATTTGTATATCGAATTAATGCGCCATGGTCAGGAAGATGAAAATGTAGTAAACAAAGTCTTGTTAAAGTTTGCGGAGCAATATGATGTTAAAATCATCGCAACAAACAATACTTTTTATATAAAGAAGGAAGACGCTAATGCTCATGACATTTTATTATGTGTAAAAGATGGGGAGAAACAAGCAACTCCAAAAGGTAGAGGAAGAGGGTATCGTTTTGGTTTGCCTAATGATGAATATTACTTTAAATCTCCAGAGGAGATGAAAGAGTTATTTGCAGATATTCCTGATGCAATAATTAATATTCAGGGGCTGGTTGACAAAATTACGCCCTTTACATTGGCAAGTGATGTATTGTTGCCTGCTTTTGATATTCCAGAGCGGTTTAGAGATGCAAAGGATTTAGAAGACGGTGGTAAACGTGGAGAAAATAACTATTTAAGCCATTTGGTGTATGAAGGTGCTAAAAAAAGGTATAAAGAAATTACACCTGAAATCAAAGAACGATTAGATTTAGAATTAGATGTAATTGAGAAAACGGGCTACCCTGGTTATTTTTTGATTGTTGAAGATTTTATTCGAGCTGCTCGTGATATGGAAGTTTCGGTAGGTCCAGGTCGTGGATCTGCTGCTGGTTCTGTGGCGGCTTATTGTTTGTGGATTACAAATATAGATCCTATAGAATATGATTTGCTTTTTGAGCGTTTTTTAAATCCAGAACGTATATCCATGCCCGATATTGATATTGATTTTGATGATGAAGGTCGTGGGCGTGTAATTGATTATGTTATTGATAAATATGGAGCCAATCAAGTAGCGCAAATTATTACCTATGGTACTATGGCGGCAAAATCTTCTATTCGAGATACTGCTCGTGTATTGGATTTGCCCTTGTATGAGGCAGATAGAGTTGCCAAGTTGATTCCGGGAATGAAGCTTAAGAAAATTTTTGGTTTAGACGACAAGGCCTTGTCCGACAAATTACGATCAGAGGAAGTTGAAATGGTAAAAGAGCTGAAAAGAATTTCCAAAGGAAGTGATTTGACAGCCGAAACAATAAACAAAGCCAGAATATTAGAGGGGTCGGTTAGAAATACAGGTATCCATGCCTGTGGAATAATTATTACTCCTGATGATATTACCAAATACGTACCAGTAGCTCTCGCTAAAGATTCAAACATGTATGTGACACAGTTTGATAACTCAGTTGTGGAAGATGCAGGCTTGTTGAAAATGGATTTCTTGGGGTTAAAGACCCTTACTTTAATCAAACATACTTGTAAGTTAGTAAAAGAACGTCATGATATAGATTTAGATCCAGAGGCTTTTCCTATTGACGATGTAAAAACATATGAGCTCTTTCAAAGAGGAGAAACCGTAGGGATATTCCAATATGAATCTGCAGGAATGCAGAAATATATGAAGGAATTAAAACCGACAGTTTTTGCGGATTTAATAGCGATGAATGCTTTGTATAGACCAGGTCCAATTGAATATATTCCTAGTTTTATCAATCGTAAACATGGAATTGAAGAGATTGTATACGATTTACCTGCGCCAGAGATGAAAGATCGTTTGGCGGAGACTTACGGAATTACGGTATACCAAGAGCAGGTGATGTTGCTTTCTCAGGATTTGGCTGGATTTACAAAAGGTCAAGCCGATACTTTGCGTAAGGCGATGGGTAAAAAGCAAATTGCTGTACTGGAAAAAATGAAACCTTTATTTATAAGTCAGGCTGAAGAAAGAGGGCATGCAAGGGTGCCTTTGGAGAAGATTTGGAAAGATTGGGAGGCTTTTGCATCCTATGCCTTTAACAAATCTCACTCTACATGTTACGCTTGGATTGCTTATCAAACAGCTTATTTAAAAGCACATTATCCTGCTGAATATATGGCAGCTGTATTGACTAATAATATGAATGACATCAAACAGGTGGCATTTTTTATGGAAGAATGTAAAAGAGGTGGATTGACTGTTTTAGGACCTGATGTAAATGAATCTTATTTAAAATTTTCTGTAAATGATGATGGAGCCATCCGATTTGGAATGGGAGCGATAAAAGGCGTGGGAGGATCTGCTGTTGAAGAGATCATCAAAGAACGAAAAGAAAATGGAAATTTCACTTCCATTTTTGATGTTGTCAAAAGAATTGATCTTAGAGTTGCTGGTAAAAAAGCCGTTGAAGGCTTGATTTTAGCTGGAGGTTTCGATTCTTTTACAAGTACCCATAGAGCACAGTATTATGTGCAAGATGAAAAGGGAGCTACTTTTTTAGAAAAAGCCTTAAAGTTTGGAAATAAATATCAGGAGAGTGAGAATTCATCTCAAGTATCTTTGTTTGGCGAAGCTTCTTCTATTACATTTCCAGAACCTGATATTCCAGGTTGTGATACTTGGGGAACCATGGAGTTACTAGCTAGAGAAAAAGAGGTTACAGGTATGTATATTTCTGCACACCCTCTGGATGATTTTAAAAATGAAATGCGTTTTTGTAATACGACACTTGCTGCTTTTAATGGAGATATGACTAATTATCTTGGACATAAATTAAGTATTGGTGCTATTTTAACAAGTGTAGAACACAGAGTCTCTAAAATGGGGAAAGGTTGGGCTACTTTTGTTGTAGAAGATTATGGAGATAGTCATGAATTTAGAATTTTTGGTAATGAATATTTACAGTTTAGACCTTTCTTAACAGAAAATATTTTTTTATATATTAATGCAATATTGCAGCCTGGATGGACAAATAAGGAAACAGGAATCCAAGGAGAACCTCGTTTGAGGTTTACAAATTTTATGTTGTTACATGATGTAATGGATGAAAAGTGTGAAAAGATTACGATTCAATTAAATATGAATGAGGTAACAGAAGAATATGTTCGTTTTTTACATAGTATTTTGTCTGATTATTCCATTGCAGGAAAACAAAAACTATCTTTTGCGCTTAGAGAACAAAAAGAAAAAATAGACCTGACCATGCCGAGTAGAGGTATGAAGATCAATGCGTCTCCAGAGTTTTTTAGCAGAATGGAAAAGGAGAATATTCGTTATAAGATTAATTAGCTATTTGTTTTTTGCCGTTAGCAATTAGCTAATGACGAGAAGCTAAAAGCCAAAAGCTAAAAAAATGTCAGGAATTTATATACATATCCCTTTTTGCAAACAGGCATGTCATTATTGCGATTTTCATTTCTCTACCTCATTAAAGTACAAAGAGAAAATGTTGTTTGCAATTCAAAAAGAGTTGATTCAAAGATCTGTTGATTTTAAAGAAGATGTGATTGAGACTATTTATTTTGGAGGAGGTACACCAAGTTTGTTAAGTCAAAAGGAAATTGATGCTTTTTTGGCTGTAATTTATTCTAATTTTTCGGTAATTGAATTTCCAGAGATTACATTAGAAGCAAACCCAGATGATTTGCATAATGCTAAGATTCTTGAATTATCGTCATCAAAGATAAATAGACTGAGTATAGGAGTTCAATCGTTTTTTGAGGATGATTTGAAAATGATGAATAGAGCTCATAACTCAAATGAAGCAATAGTTTGTTTAGATTTGGCAACCAAATACTTTGATAATATTACCGTAGATTTAATTTACGGAATTCCTAGTCTGACTCAAAAAGGTTGGGAACAGAATATGCAAATAATTTTTGATTTGGGCATCAATCATATTTCTTGTTATGCTTTAACGGTAGAAGACAAAACAGCTTTGGCTAGTTTTATTGATAGAAAAACATATCCTCCTGTGGATGAGGAGTTGGCCCTAAATCATTTTAATAGTTTGGTAGAGCAGGCTCAAAAAAATGGGTTTATACATTATGAAATATCAAACTTCGGAAAGCCAAATTATTTTTCTAAACATAATACGGCTTATTGGAAAGGCAAACGATATTTAGGAGTAGGACCTTCAGCACATTCTTATTATGATAATAAAAGGTATTGGAATATTGCTAATAATGCGAAATATATAAAAGCTTTGGAATCTGGAAACACCAGTTTTGAAAAGGAAGAACTTAGTATTAATGATCGGTTTAATGAAACTGTAATGATCGGTTTGCGTACTATTTACGGTGTTGACTTAGTGAAATTAAAAGCTGAATTTGGTGTAAAATATTTTGACTACTTATTAGCGGAAGCAAAACCTTTTATTAAAGAGAATACTTTGATGGTTTTAGATAACTGTTTAAAAACCACAGCTAGCGGAAAATTTTTAGCCGATGGAATAGCATCTGAATTGTTTTATGTGTAAACTTTAGTTTTAAAATAGTTACAAAAGTTAAGAAACCACCAGACAAATAACACCGTTGGTTTTCTCAATGTATAAACCAATGCCGAATAGTACAATTACCAGAAGCTATAGAGAAAAAAGTGAAACTGATAAAGCGGGTTACAAAAAAACAAGAGACATTATTGTTTAGGATGAAACCGTAGCGTGTTTTAAAACACTGAGTTAGTCATTTAATTTCTGTAACTTATACATTCAAAGATAAGGTATTGATATTTTTAATGGTCAAAATTTACTGAGCTTTATAAAAGAATTACGAAATGATGAAGCTTATAAGGCTTATTTGTCAAAAACAAAATGAGAAGATGGCTTTATTTGTAACAAATGCGGTGATAAAAGGTTGTAAAAAATCAAGTAATAATTATCATTGTTACTCTTGCAATCATGTAGAAAAGCACTACTGCTAACACGTTGTTTCACAAAGTGAAATTTGGTTTTCAAAAATCTTTTTGTGTTGTTTTTGAGATGTGTATAAGCAGTAAAAGTATCTCTAGTATTCAAATGGGGAAACGATTTAGTATTCGTCAAGGAACAGCTTGATGTTTTATGCGAAAAGTTAGAAAAGCAATGGAAAGCAGTCAGGAATATCCCCTCACAAAAATAGTGCATGTAGATGAGTTTACAGTGAGAGGTAAGGAACAAGGGAAGCAAGAAGGAAGAAGCTATGATTCAAAAAAGGAAAAGGCTAGTAATAGCGGTTGAATTAACGGATCACAATTCAAAGAATCCATTTTTCATAAAACAATTATTAGAATGGTTAAACAAAAACCAAAATATCAAAAAAACATAAAACAAATACTTACCATGTAGCTCAGTAATTGTATATTGAAACTTTTACAAAAGGAAAAATGAATATAGAAACACTTAGAGATTACTGTTTGTCAAAACCTCGGGTTACAGAAGGTTTTCCTTTTGATGAGGTCACTTTGGTTTTTAAGGTTGCAGGAAAAATGTTTGCCTTAACAGGTTTGGAAAAAACACCACCTCGTATAAATTTAAAATGCGATCCCGAAAAATCTTTAGATTTACAAGAGGCTTATGAACAAATTATGCCGGGATTTCATATGAATAAAAAACACTGGATTACCGTTGAATATACCAATTTGTCAGATTTTTTTTATGAATTAGTAGATCATTCTTATAAACTTGTTGTTGGGAGTTTTACTGAAAAACTACGTATTGAATTGAGATTGTAATTCTTGAAATTAGTAATTTACTAGTCTCTATTTTTAGGGTTTTTTTTATACATTTAAAAATTTAATTTAAAAGAGAATAACTGTGTTTTGGTATCATGATGATTTAGAGAGATTGGAGAAGAAAATTAACAGTTTGGATTACGAACCAAAATTAGTGTTTTATGGGAGCTCTTCATTTACTCAATGGGAAGAGTTGACTAAAATATTTGAGCAGTATAAACCTGTAAATCTTGGTTTTGGAGGTTCTACTCTCTCTGCCTGTACTTGGTTTTTTGAAAGAGTGTTTGAGAACATAAAAAAGCCAGAAGCGATTATTATTTATGCAGGTGATAATGACCTAGGTGATAATAGACACCCTGAAGAGGTGGTCTTGTTTTTTGAGAATTTATTAGCTAAAATACGTTTAAAATATGAAGATATTCCCTGTACTTTTATTTCAATAAAACCTAGTATAAGTAGATGGCATTTGTCTGGGAGTATTAGATATACCAACAGTAATATAAAAGAACTCTGTTTGAAAGATGCTAATTTTCATTTTTTAAATATTTACGATGCTATGCTGGACGCTAATGGATATCCTAATGAGGCTTATTTTATTGAAGATGGTTTGCATTTAAGTGAAAAAGGTTATGAATTGTGGAGTCTAAAAATGCAGAAAAATAAAGAGATATTTCCAACGAAAATTTCAGTAAAGAGGTGATGATTTAAATAAGAGAACCCCTGATATAAGCTATGAAAAGAACATATCATAAATGGTACAGTCCTAATTTAGAAAAAGAAATGGAATTGCTTGTCTTTGGTCACGGAGGTACTAAAGTTTTGTTTTTTCCACCTAGAATGGGGCGTTTTTATGATTATGAAAACTGGAATATTGTAGACTCTCTATCTACTAAAATTAACCAGGGTTATATACAGTTGTATTGTGTTGATAGTATTGATGTTGAGTCTTTTTATAATAATTTTATTCATCCGGTTTGTCGTATTTATCGTCATGCTCAGTACGAAAAATATATTATTAGAGAAGTTGTTCCCTTAGCCAATAAGATGAATCCGAGTTCTCATTTGATTTCAGCAGGTTGTAGCTTAGGAGCATACCACGCAGTAAATATTGCGTTGCGTTATCCGTATTTGTTTTGCAAAGTTGTTGGGATGAGTGGAAGATATGATTTAACGAAAAATAATGGGTGTTTTCAAGATTTGTTAAGTGGTTATCAGGATTCAGAAGTGTACTTTAATATGCCGAATCAGTATTTGAAAAACTTAATCTGTCCTAGAATTATATATGAGTTGAATCGATTGGATATTATTTTGGCGATTGGGAAAGAGGATGTGTTTTTGGCGAGTAATTTTTTGTTAAGCGGAACATTAAGGAGAAAGGAAATTTCCCATAATTTGTTTATTTGGGATGAAGAAGCGCATAAAGCCAAGTACTGGCGAAAAATGGTAGAAATTTATATTTGATTTTTGCATTGGTGATAGCAACGGCATCCTTTCTTATCCGCTCGCTTACTTTTTAAAGTTTGGAAAAAAGATACAGTGCATGGCACAAAGTGCAATGCCCGTATATTAACTCGATAATTCTGTAAAATATTTATAAAATAAAGGGATGGTTTCTATTCCTTTTAAGAAATTAAAAACACCAAAATGTTCGTTGGGTGAATGGATAGCATCACTGTCTAAACCGAATCCCATTAAGATAGATTTGCTGTTTAATTCATTTTCAAACAAAGCCACAATTGGTATGCTTCCACCAGATCTTTGGGGAATAGGAGTGCAATTAAAGGTTTTTTGGTATGCTTTTTTTGCGGCTAGGTAGCCGATATGATCAGTAGGAGTCACATATGGATGTCCACCGTGATGAGAAGTTGTTTCTACAGATACTGATTTAGGAGCGATGCTTTTAAAATAAGAGGAAAATAATTCTGAGATTTCTTTGTGATCTTGACCAGGTACCAATCGCATAGAAATTTTAGCATAAGCTTTGGAGGGAATAACGGTTTTTGCACCTTGTCCCGTATAACCTCCCCAGATTCCGTTTACGTCTAAAGTTGGACGTATCGAGTTTCTTTCGTTGGAGGTATAACCATTTTCTCCATGTACTTCTTGTATATTTAAAGACTTTTTATAATCGTCAAGAGAAAAGGGGGCTTTTGCCATTTCAGCTCTCTCTGCTAAAGAAAGTTCTTCAACATTGTTATAAAATCCTGGAATGGTAATTCTGTTGTCTGCGTCAAGCAGTTTAGAAATCATTTGAGTTAATATATTGATTGGATTGGCAACCGCTCCTCCATACAATCCAGAGTGTAAATCTCGATTTGGACCTGTAACGGTAACTTCCATATAAGACAAACCTCTAAGTCCAGTTGTAATAGAGGGCTGGGTATTAGAAATCATTCCCGTATCTGAAATAAGAATGATGTCGTTTTTTAATTTATGGGTATGTTCTTTAAGAAACCACTCCAAACTTGGAGATCCTATTTCTTCTTCTCCTTCTATCATAAATTTCACATTACAAGGAAGTTCGTTATTTTGAATCATGTATTCAAAAGCCTTGATATGCATAAACATTTGTCCTTTGTCATCACAGGCACCACGTGCATAAATAGCTCCTTCAGGGTGAATTTCGGTGGTTTTTATAACGGGTTCAAAAGGAGGTGAGTTCCAAAGTTCGATAGGATCTGCAGGTTGGACGTCATAATGCCCATAAACCAAAATAGTAGGTAGATTTTTATCGATGATTTTTTCACCATAAACAACTGGGTAACCTGGAGTTTCGCAGACTTCAACATTGTCACAACCTGCCTTTTCTAGATATGTTTTTACCAATTCTGCAGTATCTAATACATCTTGATTAAAAGCTGAATCAGCACTGATTGATGGAAGTTTTAAAATTTCAAACAATTCAGATAGGAATCTATCTTTTTGTAACTCAATGTATTGTTTTCTGTTTTTCATAACGACAAAAAAATGTTTCTCAAAAATAAGAAAAAAGAATGGAACTTCTTTGAAGTTTACAAGTAATGTGTATATTTGCAACCGCAATTATGATGCAGGCGTGGTGGAATTGGTAGACACGCTAGACTTAGGATCTAGTGCCGCGAGGTGTGAGAGTTCGAGTCTCTCCGCCTGTACAACAAGGGAAAGCTGACTTTATAAGTCAGCTTTTTTTGTTTCTAGGTAACACATTTCGGATCAAGTCCAAAAGTAGTTAGATTTACTAACCACGGATAGATATCAGTTATTAATCGTATTAATTTATGAAGTTTGAATTCCTGTTTCTCCATAGAAACACTTTTAATCATCTTATTCCTCTCTTTTGTTCTTTATTATTTTGTTCAATTTAATGAATTGTAAACTTAAGATGTATAAAGCTATAAATGTCTATTTATAGCTTTATATTTTTGTAGTTTTATATACTTAGAACTTTCTCTTTTTATATAAATGCACATTTATACTTTTATATAAAAAGAGAAACTGTACGTGACGCCTGCCGCTTAGGCTCATTTTAAAAATCAGTTGATTTTTTGAGCATTGTTATGAATAGAAAAATCAAATTATTTTGAAAACGGAAAAAAGAAACAGACAAAGTTTAAATTATACTCTTAATAATTTTACTTGTTAAAAATTGTAGTATTTTTATATATTTACTCAGAAGAACCTGGCCAAAATTGCTTTCCATTTTCATCAATTGTAAAAACATGTTCTTCTTTTCCTTTAGTAAGGTTTTTTAACCAGAATAAAGAATTTTTGGGCACATTATATCTAAGTAGTGTATCTGCTGCTATTTTTCTTCCTAATGATTTCCATTTTTTATTCCAAAAAAACAATTCATATTCTTCTCCAATATTAATATGATTATCATCATTCCTAACTTGAAACTCAATAAAACCTATATGTTTTGGTTTACTAAACTTTAACCCTAACGAAAAATCTTTACCTCCTGACAAAGACAAAGGGTCATTATCAAAAGCACCATTTTCCCAAATAAGATTTACATTATTTTCTTTTACGACTTCTCCTAATAATATTTTTCTATCAGCATCGTAAAAAGCTAATCTTGCTAAAAAAGATTCTTTTTTATTCGAATAAAAACGAACGTATTTAAACTTGTATTTTGCTTTTAACTTTATTTTAGTTATATGAGTACTATTAAAATTAGATATCTCATATAAAGTTTTTGCATTTTTAAACTCCTTATTATCACTTCCTTGAAATAAGCCGCCGTTTATGTTTCTTATCCAATTTATTTTTGATTTATTTCTCTTGGAACTTAACCCAATCTTTCTAGTTAGCTCTACATATTCCAAAATAGATTCAGATGGTTTAAAAAAATGAACCTTTTTTTTATTATCAATATAAAATGGATAATTTACAGGCATATTACTTCTATTAACCGGCATGTATAATACATTGACTCCAATATTATTATAGGTGTTTTTTTCATTTTTAAATGTACCTAATGCTATTGGGCTCCAACCTCTATTAATATCAAAAACACATAATAAAGGTGTAGAATTAGTAACATTAAATATATTTTCAACTTGTATGTTAACTGTCGGAACATATTCTGCTGTAACATCTTTATGAAATTGAGATAGTGTATTTTCTATCTTTTGACAACTATACATTTTTCTAATAACTTTAGGAAGACTTTCTCCTTTGAATTTGTTTTTCATATCCTCATAACCTTCTAAACCTGCTGAATATTCCTCTTTACCATACTTCGTGTAAATCCAAGAGTGTCCAGAAGAATGATGATTTCCCCAATGGGATACCATATCTTTTGTACAAATAATTCCAATAGCTCTAAAAGCATTAACTAAATAATTGACCCCATCATCACATAACCCCAACTTCGATTTTTCAATTTGATTTATACTTAAAGGAACAGGGTAATAATTTTTTATTTTATTCATATTTACAAATCCAAATTCAGAAGTTATTGAATCTATTACAAATCTTAAAGTAGCTCCCTTCTCTATATATTTGTATACCCATTCATACTTTTTGAATAATTTTTCACGGCTATTTTTTTCAATAGGTTCATCATCACTTTTATATGGCAAAATATAATTACAAAAATCATCAAAAGAGGCCCGTTTATTTTTCGGGATTTTGTTCCATGCGTTAAATGATAATTCAATGTTTTTAATAATGAAATCAGATGTTAAAATCTTAATATCAAAAAGTAATTCAGCTCTATTAGAAGTGGTCTTTGATATTGAATCTAACATTCTTCCAAAAATATCTCGACGTAAAATACATTTAGGATACTTATCAATACTATCAAAAGCAGCTTCAAATCCATTAATAACTTTATATGACTTATGGTTTCGCATGTTTTCAATAAGAAAAACAGCTGCTTTATATTTTAAACTATCTGCTGGAATCGTACTATAATAATCCAATACTTTTTCTAGCTCTGGTCTATTATCACCAGATTCCTTTAATGTCAATTCTAGGTTTTTATTCATTTTTGAACATGAAAACATAGTTATTAAACAAAGAATGGATAAGCAATTAAACAGTTGTTTCATCATGATAATTATGCATTAGTTTATTATTATTTTTTAATACGAAAATTGGCAAATAAAAGAATAGACCAATTAAAGAGAATAACAAGCCACCAATTGAGCCAACGGCAAATGAAAACCAAAAAGCTTCGTTTTGACCACTCCACACAAAAGGAATTAACCCAACAATTGTTGACACAATAGTTAGAATAACAGGAACTATTTTATAATTAAATGCTTTAAAATAGAGAAAACTAAAATTTCTTCTCGGATATTGAATTTTTAGATTATTAAAATCATTAACAATATACAATGCTGAATTTACACTAATACCGCTTAATAATATAAAAGAAGCATAACCACCTTGATCGAAGTTAAAATCAAACAGGTAAAAAGTTAAAAATACGCCAATAAATGAGATAGGAATCATACTGATTATTGCGAAGGGTTGTTTTAAGGACTCTAGTAGTATGGAACAGATAAAAAAGATAATACCAATTACTATAAATAAATAATAATACTGTTTCTTATCTTTTTTATTCCATCTGTTATATTTTTGTTCAAATACCTTATAACCTAGTGGTAATTTAGGTTCAAAACTTTCTATAGCTCTTTCTCTAACTCTTTGAGCTAATAGTGCTGTGCCAAGAAAATCAAACGCTACTGTTAAACTATATTGTTGATTATTCTTTTTAATGGTATTACCTGTTTTCTTCTTTTCTACAGTTGCTAATTGGTCTAACTTATATTGTTTGTTTTGTATGGTTATTGGTGTGTGTTTTAAATCCCATATATTAAATTTCTTGTACTTATCTGAGACTAGCTTAACATGCTGTAATTCGTTATTTTGAATAACAGAAGGCAGTTGACCCACATATACTTGATTTTTCAAATACCCGTAGAGCTGTCTTTGAGAAACGTTGGCAAGCGCTAATTTATCAGTATTAAAATCTAGGTAATATTCATACAAGGCATTATCTCCATAAGCTCTACTAGTTATTTCTATGTCTTTCACTCTAAAATTAGAACTATCTATCAATTGTTGCTGCAACTGTTCTGCATAACCGTATAATTTATCATAATTATAACCTTCTAATATGATTTTGTTTTGTTTAGACCCTGAACCTAATGCATTAGAAAAACCTCTTCCAACACCACTAACAGACCAATCTAATCCTCCTAAACTAATTGCTTTTGATTCTATTAAACTTTTTAAAGTATACGGAAAACCACTAAATTCATAATCTTTTTTAAAGTAAATAGCAATATTAGAATTTCTATAACTAGATATTCTGGTTTCAAATAATTCTATTTCATCAAAACGACTCAAATATTGCTCCATTTTTGTAATGGCTTCATTCAATTGTTGAATGGTACATCCATCTGGCATGCTACCTGTAACTCTTAAAGTCGTTCTTTCTGGTTCTGAATAATAAGAATTCTCAAAAACATCTTCTGTAAATAATCTTAATGACCCTCCAATTACTTTTTCTAAAGTGGGTCTTATATCATTTGTAAAACCTTCATTACCTATACTTTTATTATAAATTTCAGTAAAAAAACCATCTCCTTTTATTTCTTTAGGTAAAAACTGAAATGGGATTCCAAAACCTAAAATAAATAACAAAATGAATGCCCATTTATAGCGTGGTTTTTTCATCCAAAGAATAACTCGTGTATAAAAATTGGTAAATCGTATAATTCTCCTTTTTCTCTTTCTAGAAAAATGAATTCGTTTTTTTGATATATTTATTTTATCTAAAAGAGCAGGTACATAATACAAAGACACTACTAAAGAAACGCCTATATTTATGGCAATTACCAGAGCAAAATCTAATAAATCTGCCTGTTGATTTTCCTTCAATAAAAAAATAATCATTAATGCACCAATAGTTGTTAGCGTTGCTGCTAAAATGGCTAAAAATGCTTTTTTATTGCCTTTATTTCTGATATGATCAATCATAATAATACTATTATCTATGATGATGCCAAAAGAAATAGTAATCCCTGCAAAAGAATATAATTGGAGTTCTACTTGAAACAAGTAATAAAAAATAATTGCAATTAATAAATTGGTAATGATGCTTAAAAATAAAATAAGTAAGTACTTAAAACTTCTATTAATAATCAAAATTAAGATTAATAGAATAAGAAAAGAAAACAACGTCCGTTTTTGAATTTTATATAATTCTTCCACTACATATTCTGTAGTGTCTTGTGTTAGTTTTATGCTGTAACCTTTATCTAATTGGGCATTTAAACTTGTAACTTTTGCTTTAACTGTTTGCGCCAAATCAATGGTATTTACATCTTGCTCTGCATAAACAGTCATATTTATACTGTTTACCCCATTTATTCTATAGTAACTGTTTACAACAGCCTCTTTATAGGTAACTTTGGCGATGTTTTCTAAATAAATAATTCTATTTCCTATCTTTTTGATAGGAATTTTATGCCAATTAATTTCAGCATCTCCTTTATACCCTAAACTTAATGCTATTTCATAAGTATCAGCATCGTTATTTGCTTTGTAAACACCACTTCCTAATTCTTGCTCTTTAAGATACACATTAATTGCTTTTTGAATATCACTTACAGACAATTGTAATTGCAATAGTTTGTTGGTATTGTATGTTATCACCCACTCAAAAGGAGCTGCTCCATAAATAGTAACTTTACTAACCCCTTTTAAAGTTGATACTTGAGGTAAAATATGTTTTTCTGCATATTTTTTAATGTAGTTAGGACTCTCAACGGCATGTATGCTATACGATAAAATAGGTGCCTTATTTTCATTAGGTGTACTTAGCGATAAGCTTGGGTAACTAACACCTTCTGGAAGTTCTGAATACGATTGGCGAATAAGATTTGCCAATTCAAAGCGAACTGCATCCATATTGGTGTTTTTTTTAAACCCAATAACAATATTTCCACGTCCTTTATTAGAGGTTGAACGTATATTTTTTATGCCTTTAACCGTATTAAAAACACCTTCTAACCTTGCAGTTACTTCTTGCTCTATCACTTTAGCAGAAGCATCTTGCCAGCTGTAACTTACATTAATAGCAGGTAAAACTTTTGAAGGCGCTAATTGCACACTCAATAAAGGAATTAAGCAAGCCCCAATAATTGATAAACAGATAAAAAGAGTAAGAATAGAAAATGAAGAAAATTTAAGTTTCATATCTTAATTGGTCTAATTTACACTTTTAAAAAAGCGATTCCATTGAAATTTATCTTGATAATTAGAATACAGCACACATTGTACTTTACCAATAATATTCTGTTCTGGAATAAACCCATAGTATCTAGAATCTAGTGAACTACTTCTATTATCTCCCATCATAAAATAATAGTCTTGGGTAAATGTATAGGTTTCTACCTTTTTATTGTTAATATAATACGCTCCATTACGTTTTGCCAATTTACATTTTTCTGATTTACGAATTGCTTTTTTATAGATTGAAAAACTCTCCTCATTTAATATTATTTGCATTCCTTTTTTAGGAACGACTACAGGCCCCATATTATCTAATGACCAATTACTATTCATAGGTTGAAAGAACAACCCTTTTCTATTTAAAGTATCTATTTTAATATTAACACTTTCTATTAGCCTAGTATTTTTTAAGACTTCTAGCTCTAGTAGAGATAAATTTGATTGATATATATCTAATTTATCTTGACTTATAGAAACACTCTTTAAACCCAAAGAATCTAAAACATTATATAGTTTTTTTTCATCTGTAACATTAAAAATATAGTTGTGTTTTACATTTTTAGAATCGTTAAAATAGATATTGTTTGTATAAACAAAACTATTCTCAATTTTTAAAGTCTCTCCTGGTAATGCAACACAACGTTTTACCAAAATATAATCTTTACGCCATGTAGAATTAAATACCATAATATCTCCTTGTTGTATTTGTGAAGTACCCAAAATACGCTTGTAAGGCCACCAATATTCTTTTATTCTTTTTCTGGCATTGTCATTAAAATAAAAAGCAATGTTTATAAAAGGAATATCAAAAGGAGAACGTGGTAATCTCGGACCATATTTTAGTTTATTTACTAAAATAACATCATTAGTAAATAACCTGTTTTCCATTGAGGAACTTGGTATTTTATAAATATCAAAAAAAAACAACTTAAAAATAACACAAAAAAAAACAATTAAATTTATTGTTGTAATAAATTTAATTGTTTTAAGCAAAAATCTATTGTTTATTTTTTTTAATGTTAAACAATAAAAAAGAAACATAAAATTAATTTTTTTATAAATCACTTAATTTGAATACCTCCAATTATTTTTGTTGGAATACTGTTTGAATTCTCTCTTTTATTTAATTCTTTAAAATAGAGTTCTTTTGTTTCTTCTGAATAAATAGGATTTCCCATTAAAATTATATTATTATTATTATCAGTTAATACGGTTTCGAAGTGAGTCGACACCTTCATAAAAGGATTTTTTTCAATAAATTTATTTTCGTTATCAAAAAAAATAGGATAAGAAAAACCTTTAAGTTTATTAGACTCAAAAATACTTTTAATTAATTCAAAATTATCTTTAGAACTACAAATTAAATAGATAGAAGTTCTAACTTTTATGAAGTCTGGAACTAAACTATCCCAATTTTTAATTCCATCAATACAAGAAGAACAAGATACGTTTATGTGTGAGAATATTTTGTAACTAGCAAACGACATTTGAAGACTATCAGCAATAATATTTGGGAAAGAATTGTACGATTTTAATTTAGTTGGTAATATTATTTTTTTTCCTAAAGTTTTCTCTACAGTATTTGTTAAACTAGTCTCTAGTTTACTATTAGTTGTGTTTTTACATGACAATATTGAACAAACAGTAACTAATATTATTATATATTTAATTGGTGAAAATGTCTTTGAAATCATATTTTATTTTTCATTATGTGACCGTTTTTAGGGTCGTATATATAAATGTCTTTATCATTTTTTGATACAGCAATACTAAAAGCCTCTCTATCTAAAATTAATTTTTTTATTGGATTTCCATTCCAATCATATACAAAAACATACATACCAAAATTAGAATTTTTAGTATTAAATAATTTCCCTGAATACAAAGCATAAATATAGTTATCTGTTACTGCACAATTGACAAAAGAAATTCTAGTTTTGGAATTTCTAGCCATAATACTCATAGACTTAATTGACATTGAATTAAAATCTGCATAAAACATTTCAGGTCCATGTATTGCAATACTTTTTGTTGTGTTAGAATCAAATATTTCTATAATATCAGAAAATCTATATATTAAAACAATCTTATCATCAGAGGGTTTAGATAGGATAAAAGGTTCATATGCTGTTTTATAAGAGCTAAAGGGTTTATCTTCTGGAAGATATTTAAATTCGCCAAATTGTTTTTTTATTTTCCCTGTAAATAAGTCAACCTTCTGAACTTTAAATAAAGAATTAATATAGCCTACTCCAAAAAGATTAAGACTATCTTGGTACTCCATCATATAGAAATTATTTTCAATAGGGTATTCTTTAAATAAAGGTTTATTGTTATTTGATGTTTTCTTCTCTATGTCTGCCACTAATATTTTATTTAGTGATAAATCATGTAACCAAAGAATATTATTTTTTAATCCAGAAGACATACCTCCTATAGCTTCTCCTGGCCCTTTACCCCCAGGTAAATATCCTTTTGATAGGGAATCATTCTTTAAGAAATAATTATAAAAAAAAAAATCTCTTTTTCCATCTAAATTAAAGATTATCAATGCCGAATCTTTAATGTAAATCTTTCCTACAACCCCTTTTTTAAAATCTACAACCTTTTTAAATTTAATCGTATCTTTTTGTTTAAAACTTGTAAAAGTTTTTATATTTTCATTAATAACTATATTAGAATCTTCTTTACATGAAAAAAAAGATAAAAAGGTAATTAAAGTTAATGCATATATTTTTAAGTTATCCATATTATTTATATAATAAAGTTTTGAGATAAATAAAATTATCTCAAAACTATTTATTTTTCAGTTAAATACCACAATTAGATCCATTCCAAACATTATGGCAATTAGTAACATTTACAAAAGTTGCCTTACACATTTGAAAGTATAGAAATTCGCAACCATTTACTTGAATACCCTCTGCATTAGCCGTATTACTGGCAATTATACTAGATAGACTTATGTCTTTATCAGTTTCTACATTTGTATTTATAAAAAAAGTTAAGGCGAATATAGCCACTCCTAATATTCCTAGTATTTTTTTCATTTTATTAAATTTTAATTTATTTATTGTTTTTTTTTAAAAAGTTTAAAAAGGAAATACTACTTTTACAAAATATTAAATAGCCTATTCCTTAAAGCTATTTAGTCGATAAAAAATTAAAGACTTCCTCTGGGTATTTGGTCTTATTTCATAGACATAATTTTTAGTTAATTAATTAGGTGATACTATTTTAGTTATTTATAAATACTTGGAGGATTTTTGTGAGTAAACAATTTCTCGACAATTAACTA
>NZ_JBAHZZ010000178.1:0-17739 GCF_037132785.1 Flavicella sp.
TTTTATTTTGGCTAAATAAGCCTTACAAGCTTCATCATTTGGTAATTCTTTTATAAAACTCAGTATATTTTGACCTTGAAAAACATCCATATCTGTTATATTTAATGATACTAAGATACAGAAACTAAATGACTAACTCAGAAAAATTATTGATTTCTGCGGCTTCTATATGTTTTTTTATGTACTCCGTTGGACTTATTCCATATTCTTTACTAAAACACTTGCTAAAATATTTTTGATTATTGAACCCAGTCATATAGGCAACCTCAGAGATATAAATTTTATTTTTCTTTAATAACTGTGCCGCTCTTTTTAGTTTAATTGTCTTAATGAAATTTACGGGAGTATCATTTAAAATAAGTTGAACTTTTCTATATAAGTTTGCTCTACTCATACCAATTTCTGCAGATAAAAATTCAACATTCAAAATGTTATTGTCCATATTATCCTCAATGATTTTTATAATCTTTTTTATGAATATCTCATCATTTGAATCTATTTGGATATCTACAGGTGCTGTTGTGATTAGTTTGCTATACTTTTCTTTTAGTTCTTTTCTTGTAGAGAAACTGTTTTTTACCTTCCAATTAAGAAACTCTAAACTAAAAGGCTTTTCAATATAGTCAGTAGCTCCTAAACTTAAACATTCAATTTTTGAATCGTTAGAGTTTTTTGCTGTCAGCATAAAAACAGGAATATTTTTAAATTCAGGGTTTTTCTTAATTTGTTTAAGCATTGTGATTCCATCTTGTATGGGCATTAAGATATCACTTATAATTAATTCAGGCTTCTCATTTAGGACAGATTTATAGCCTTCTTTACCGTTGGAAGCTTGGATTATGGTAAAGTCTGAAGAAAGCTCTTCACAAACCATTTGTCTTAATTCAATATTGTCTTCTACAATTAGAATTTTCGGCTTTTTATTGGATTCTTTATTTGTTTCGTTTGCTTCAAATTTTGAAGAATTTTTTTCAATTACTTGATACTCAGAGTTTTTAATGAAATTTTTTCTCAGAGGTGTTCCTTTTTCAAGAAGTTCATTTTTGTCATATTTGTTTTTTGATATAGGAATATAAAAAGTAAACTCAGTGTAAATGTTTTCCTCACTTTCTACCATAATTGTACCATGGTGTCTTTCAATTAACTTAGAGACAAGCTCCATCCCTATACCTGTACCTGGAAGTTGATTTCCGCGTGATTTTGTTGATTGATAGTAGCGGTCAAAGATAAATTCAATATCTTTTTGTGGAATCCCAATTCCGTTGTCTCGAACACAACATTTTATATGTTTTCCAATTATTTTGTGGGAGCCTATTTTTGTGATGTTGTCTTTAGTAGATTCTAACGAGACTGTAATTTTACCTTGTTCTTTTGTGTATTTAAATGCATTTGATAATAGGTTAAATAGAATTTTTTCTATCAGATCTACATCATACCAGCCTATTATCTCTTTTTCAGCTGTTATAAATTCGTATTTAATTTGATAGATTTTAGCAAAATCATTGAATGCATTTTTAATTATTGAAACATCTGTTACAATATTGTTTTTAGAAATTTTTAATTTGAATTTTCCTCCATCAAATTTTCGGATATCCATTATTTGATTTATTAGTCGATGCATCCTTAATGTATTGTTGTAGATACGTTGACTTGTTAAAGGGCTTAATGTGAATTTTTTTTCTTTTACTACTTTTTCTATAGTTCCTAGTATTAGGGAAAGAGGAGTTCTTAATTCGTGAGAAATATCTGTAAAGAAAATCATTTTCATCTTGATAAGATCATTGTCTTTTTCTCTACTGATGGTCTCTTTAACTAAGTTACTTTTTAATAAAAACCATCTTCTAATTAGAATTGTAATAATGCATAGAATTAGTAAGGTAAAAAGACTGTAAACAACAATTGCCCAAGTACTCTTCCAAATTGATGGTTCTATAATAAAGGTAACTTCAGATGGAGTTTCATTCCATACACCATCACTATTCGAACTTTTTACCATGAAAGTATAGGAGCTTGGAGGGAGGTTATTATAGTTGGCATTCCTGTTAAATGCACTTGTGTAAATCCAATAATCATTTAAGCCTTTTAATTTGTATGCGTATTCGTTTTTATTTGGAGTTGTAAAATCTAATGAAGAAAAATTGATCAAAATATTGTTTTGATCGTAGGGTAAAATAATCGGTTTTCCTGAATTTATATTTAATGAGTTGGCTTTGTTTATTTTGTTGTTTTTATTATCGAGTGTGGTTCCTAAGGTTGAAAAATTGGTGATAACTGTTGTAGGTACTGTATTTTGAGTGATTAGGTTTTTTGGGGTTACCTCTTGAAAACCATCAGTACAACCAAAATAAAAAATATTATTTACTGAGTTTTTTATACTAGAATCAAATACGAATTGATTTTCAATTACGCCATCTTCAATTCCAAATGGTATAAATCTTTGAGAAGTTAAGTCAAGCATTGTAATACCATTTCTAGTACTCATCCAAATATTACCGTTGACGCCTTCTTCTATGGCTAATACAGTTTTTGGACGATTGGTTTTGGTCTCTTTAAAGTCTTTAAAAAAGGCTAAATTTTTATCATACATGTTTAGACCGCCACCTCGGGTTCCTATCCAAATATTACCTGTCTTATCTTCATGTAGACTTAAAATAGCTTTGGAGGTCAAGCCATTTGTTAATGTTGGTAAAAAATGTTTTGTAGTTTCCTTAGTTAAATCTATCAAGTAAAGTCCTTCTCCTCTTGTTCCTATCCATAATTTGTTTTCTTTAGTTAGTATTATAGTGGAAGTATGATTGTTTTTTAATTGTTCGATTATTTTCTTTTTAAATTTTGATATAGACTGACGACTGTTAATAATATCAATTCCTCCACTCCATAAACCAACCCATATTTCATTTTTATTGATTGGAGTGATTTGCTTTATTATGTGTTTATAGGTTTTGATTTTAACTAAATTTAGTTCTGTAGAATTAGATTTAAAATTCTTAGATTGGTAAATATTAAAATGACTTGCAATTAAAAGTTCTGTCTTTTCGTAATTTTGGGTAATTATATTAACATTGCTAATTTTACTTTTAATTTTTGTGCTTATTTTAGAATTGACGTCAAATTTATAAATACCATTATTTGTACCTATTAGTAAATTGTTGGACTTTTGATTAAAAATACTTGTTGTTAAACTATTATTTGTAGAAAGTTGGTGATATTGAAAAAGAGAGTCTTTACCAATATATTTGTTGATCCCATTATAGGAGCCAATCCAAAGGTTTCCATAAGTATCAAATATAGTTGATGTAATATGATTATTTAATAGATTAGTCTTTTGGTGATTATTTGAATAATAATTAAAATTAAACGTATTATATTTTCTGGTCGCTTTAAGTAATCCATTTGTTGATCCAATCCATAAATCGTTGTTATTAGAGTTATATGCACTAGATGTTAATGTACCTGTTGAGTTATATGATTTTAAAATTTCTGGGTAGTTTTCAAGAATTTCTACATTGCAATCCGATTTATTGTAGCCTAAAACATACAAGTTCTGGGGAGTAGTAACCAAAACTTGATTGTTACTGAATAATTTCATATTAACAATTTTTTCCTTAAAACTTGTTGACTTAATGACTCCGTCATTATCTAAAATAAGAATTCCATTATTGGTGCCAAACCATTGTCTTTTAAAATTATCTTCAATTATTGAAGAGACAGATTTTTGATTTGTTGCTGTCAGGTTGTCAAACGTTTTCTGGTTAAATAACCTGGAGAGTTTTATTTTTTGAATGTTTTTTTCTGTTTTAAATTTCAGTAAACCACTACCTTGTAACTCAATCCAAATACTCCCATCAGTTGTGATAGATTTTACTATTGAAGTGCTGTTTTTTAAAAACCCAGTGAATTTGTTTTCTTTTCTATTAAAATGAATAAGGTAACTTTCACTACCAATCCATAAGTTTTTATGAGAGTCTTCAATGATAGAGTTTATCGTGTTGTTAGGTAGTGAGTTGGTAGAAAACACATCATGTTGGTATTGTATTAAACTATGTCCATCATATTTATATAGACCAGAGTTACATCCAATCCATAAAAATCCAAAGCTATCCTTGAATAATACATTCACTTTTTTATTGAATGATATTCCATGAATATCTAAATAATGAAAGTTAACAATATTCGATTGTGAATGTGTTTTGGTTAGTATTAGGAGTAAGATAAGCGTAACGAAATACTTTTTCATAATTGATTGCATTAGATGTGTAAAAATACAAATAGGCTCTAAATGTAACGTATTTTATCTTTTTGAGATTTTCAACAATTTACGGAACAATTATTCCTTGGTTGACAGATTTGTCAGTTTTAAGGGGTGTAAATGTTGATTATAGGAGGGAGAAATGTTGCGTTTTGGTTGTTTTTGCTAGGTTTGTCGTTTTTGCAACATTTGTAGGCGGTATTTAGTAATATGAACTCTGATTATGATGGTATATTTGATGATGTTGAACAACAGCATTTGTGCGCTAAAAATTATTAAGTAAAAACAGAAAGAATTATGAATAAAATGTTTCAAGTTTTGTTGGCTATTAGTTTAGCTGTTATTATATATTCTTGTGAAAATAAAACAGCCGTAAAAAACAAACAAAATATTAGTACTAATAAGGACAATCGTAAACCTAACATTATTTATATCCTTGCAGATGATCTTGGGTATGGAGATCTGAGTAGTTATGGACAAAAACTTTTTAAGACACCTAATATTGATAAATTAGCTTCGCAGGGTATGATATTTACTCAGCATTATGCAGGTAGCACTGTTTGTGCTCCTTCAAGATCTGCTTTGTTAACGGGTATGCACACTGGACATACTGCAATCAGAGGAAATATAGAAGTGATGCCAGAAGGGCAGCACCCAATTCCAGATGAAACATATACTTTGTCGAAGGCTTTAAAGGAAGCGGGGTATAAAACTGGTGCATTTGGTAAATGGGGATTAGGCTATCCTGGTTCTGAAGGTGACCCTATAAATCAAGGTTTTGATGTTTTTTATGGATACAACTGTCAACGTTTAGGACATAATTACTATCCATATCATTTGTGGTCTAATAAAGATTCCATTGTTTTAAAAGGAAACCAAGGACATGGTACTGGTGATTATGGTCCTGAATTAATTCAAAATAAGGCTATTGAGTTTTTAGAGAAAAATAAGGACACTACATTTTTTATGTATGTTCCAACAATAATTCCTCATGCTGAACTGGTTGCTCCAGAGGATATTATGGATAAATATAGAGGCTTGTTTGGAAAAGAAAAGAAATTTAAAGGTACAGATGATGGTCTAAATTATAGATTAGGAAAATATGGTTCCCAAAAAGATCCACATGCTGCATTTGTAGGGATGATTGAAATTATGGATAACCATGTGGGGGAAATAATGGATAAAGTAAAAGAATTAGGAATTGAAGATAATACCATTATAATTTTCACATCCGATAATGGACCTCATACAGAAGGAGGAGCTGATCCTGAATATTTTAATAGCAGCGGTCCTTTAAGAGGTCAAAAAAGAGATTTGTATGAAGGTGGAATTCGTGTTCCTATGATTGTAAAATGGCCAGGAAAAGTGAAGCCAGGATCAAAAACAGATCTTATTTCTGCTTTTTGGGATGTGTTTCCAACGTTTTCTGAAATAGCATCTTTGCCTATTCCAGAAAATATCGATGGTATTTCATTTTTACCGACATTATTAGATAAACCAGAAGAACAAAAACATCATGACTATCTGTATTGGGAGTTTCATGAAAGAGGAGGAAGACAGGCAATTAGAAAAGGAAAATGGAAGGCAGTAAAATATAATGTTTTAAAGCACCCCGATGCTGAGGTGCAATTATATGATTTATCTCAAGATATAGGTGAGAAAAATAATTTAGCCAAAGAGTATCCATTAATTGTAAAAGAGATGGAGGCTATTTTAAAAGAAGCGAGAACACCTTCAGAAATATTTACTTTTGATCAGGTTTCGTTTTAAATTGAAATTATTTTAATGGAGGCAAAAATTTTACAGGATGATTTATTTTAATTGTAACAGGTGATTTATTTTTAATGGTGAACTATATTATGGGTTTAAAAAAAATAAAAACAATATATTATATTTTAATAATATGTATGTTAACTTCTTCGAGTATTCAGACTCAAGAGTTAAGACTCATTGAAATTGATACATTACAAGGGCATAAAATTCAAAGAGGAGCTAGTGGTTTTAATGTTAGAATAGCGGATAAAGTTTGGAGTTATTCTCATCCTGAATTTGTAGAAGTAGTGAAAGAATTAAAACCTGGTTGGTTACGATATTTTTCTGGTACGATGGGAGATTCTTTTAGTAGTGCTACTGGGAAATACGATCTTGATTTTATTTCGATGTTTGACCATAAAAAAAAACAGTTTTTAACGGGATATCTATTTTTAGAAGTTAAAGGACCTCATAGGTTAATTGATATGTATGAGCTTCTTGGTGAAATTAATGGGAAATTAGTGATTACTGTAAATGCTTTTTCCGAAACACCTGAAATGATTTTGGAGTTGGCACGGTTTTGTAAGAATAATAATATAAAGGTTGAACTTTGGCAGTTTTGTAACGAACCTTATTTTTATATTCCAAATAGAAATAGATATTGGTGGAATGATGGTTATGATTATGCTGTAAAAATGGAACCTTATGCAGAGGTTATTAGAGAAGTTTTTCCAGAAGCTAATTTGGCTCTCAATTATACTTGGGATGGAGTATGGACTTTTATGAAAGAGATATATAAGTTTCAAGAAGAAAATGGTGCTTATTGGAATGCTTTTACAAAACATTCATATGCACCTCACACTGGTAGAAAAGAATCTTTGGATGAGGCTTATAAACGAGGAAACACCAAGCTTATTGAAGTTACTTCTGCTGTTGCAATGAAGGATATTGAGGACTATTCATGGAAAGATGTGCCTATGTCAATAACTGAATTTGGTGTTTGGAATAAACCACTAAATGGCATTTACGCAAGTGTTTATAATATAGAGTACGTAATGAGGCAGTTAGAACATACTAATACTCAGTTTGTTGGAGCGCATGAAATAAGTAATAAATACACGCCATTAAATAAGAAAAACAAAATAATTGAGACTGCTTTTAAAAATAACGTAGAAATTAATTCAGATACATTATTAACAGGTATTCGAAGAGGTTTGGAAGGGAAAGCATATAAAATATACCATGAAGCGACCAATAGTTCAACTTATCTATACAAAACTAAAATTGTAAATAATATTCAGGTGGCAGGTATGAAAAACAAGACTGCTGATGGTATGTTTGCTCAAACATATAAAGGAATTAATGGTTTCAACTATTTAGTGGTAACAAATAGAAGTAAAACTACGAATAAGTTTCAAATTAAAATTAATGGAAAGAAACTGAATCAAAAATTGTATACATCGTATTTATCAGCAAATTCTTTAAAAGCGAAAGATGCTAATATTCGTGAAGTTATTTTTAATAATGGAATTTTAACAATAAAGCCTTTTAGTGTTTCTGTAAGTAAATGGAAAACGAATGCGGTGGCATTACAAAAGCCAAGAATTTATAAAACTCAGGTTAAAAATAATGGTATTTTTCTAAAATGGGGAGAGATACCAAATGCAAGATCTTATGAAATTTATTATGGTGTAGATTATGATTATTTAGATAAAACGGTGAAGGTATTGAATAATAGTTGCTTAATTACAGCTGTTTCTTTGAACAAAAATTATTTTTTTAAAGTAAAGGCTTTTAACGAAAAAGGAAAGAGTAAATTGTCAGATAGTGTTTTAGTAGGGTATCAATTACCGAATAAACCAAAAATATTTAAAGTTTCAAGGCGAAATAATTCCGTTACATTGTTTTGGAAAAGTGTTCCTAATGCAAATGATTATTTAATTAATTATATTGATGAAAACGGAATTGATGTTGAACTTAACACCCATAATGTTTATGGATATCGAATTGACAAATTAAAGGATAGTCACACTTATAAGTTTACCGTTACTTCGAAAAATGGTTTGGGAAAAAGTCTCTCATCAGAAAAAGAATCAGTTTTCATATCCAAAAGAGTTCCTTTAAGTCCTAGAAATGTATCAGCGATCAAAAATAGCCCTACTAAAATCACTGTAAAATGGCATAAACAAGATCGGGTATTGGAGAATACTTGTTATAATGTATATAGAGGAGTTAAGTTACATGAGTTTAGTAAAGTTGCTAGTTGTTTGCAGGACACTGTTTATATAGATGAAAATATTGTTGGAAACAAACAATATTACTATATTGTAAAAGCAGAAACCGAAGTAGGTGAAAGTAATTTTCATGCTAATATAGCGACTGCATTTTCTCTTGAAAATAGTAATAAATTGAATATCCAGCTTATTGATAAAACTCAAGAGGGATATTTAGTAAAAGTTAATTTGAATAAAATACAGATTAGTAAAGGAGATTCTTATGGAGTAATCATAAATAATGTTTCTTATTTAAATGTAGAGAATATTAAGATTTTTGGTGATCCTAATTATGGAGAAGGTAAATCTTTTGAAACGCTTATTCCGTTTTCTAAAGTTAAAGATCATTCAAATTACGCCATAAAGGCTTTTGTTATTAAGCAAGGTCAAATTATTGAGAGTGCTATTGTCAATCAATATATTTCAAAAAAATAAAATTCAATTAAACACGTAAATAATTATAGTATGAACAAGTATTTAATTTTAATTCTTTCTGTCATATCTATTACCTCATGTGATAAAGTAGATACAAAGACTGTTTATGTAAATGATAAGTGGGAGAATCCTGAATGGGAAAATCCAGAAATATTTCAAATTAATAGAGAAGAGCCTACGGCTTCTTTTTATAAATATTTAGATGAAACTGCTGCAATCAAAAATAGCGATTGGAAAAATTCTTCTTTGTATCAATCTTTAAATGGGACTTGGAAATTTTATTATGCAGATAGCGTCCAAGCAAGACCAACTGATTTTTATAAAGAAAACTTTGACACCCAACAATGGGATAACATTGAAGTACCATCTAATTGGGAGTTAAAAGGACATGGAATACCAGTATATACAAATCAAACTTATATGTTTCCGGCAAACCCACCTTTTATTCCTCATAATTTGAATAATAATGGTAGTTATAAAAGAGATTTTGAAATTTCTGAGGATTGGAATAAAAAAGATATTTATATCCATTTTGAAGGAGTAAGTGGTGCGATGTATGTCTGGCTGAATGGTGAAAAAATAGGTTATAATGAAGGAAGTAAAACATCAGTTGAATTTAAGATCACAGATTTTGTAAAAGAGGGAAAAAACAGTTTAGCGGTTCAGGTTTTACGTTGGTCTGATGCTAGTTATATGGAAGATCAGGATTTTTGGAGACTAAGTGGTATTGAACGTGATGTTTATATCTATGCTTCGGATAAAATAACGCTAAGAGATTTTAAAGTAACTGCCGATTTAAAAAATGATTTTAAAGATGGTGTATTTCATGTAGATTTGAAAGTTGATAACCATACGAAATCAAACGTAGAGAAAGAAATTATAATTAAATTATTAGATGGCTCTAATCAAGTTTTTGTAAAGATTAAAAAAATTGATTTAAAAGTTGGTAGAAATACGATAAGTTTTGACGAAGTTGTGCCTAATGTGAAAACGTGGAATGCTGAATCTCCCAATTTATACACTTTGTTATTAAGTGTAAACGGTGAATCTACAGCTATTAAGGTAGGCTTTAGAAATATTGAAATTAAAAACAATCAGTTTTTAGTTAATGGGAAACCTGTATTGTTAAAAGGAGCTAATTTACATGACCATAGTGATACGGAAGGGCATGTAATTTCGGAAGAACTTACCTTACTTGATTTAACAGTGATGAAACAAAATAATTTGAATGCGATTCGTTGTAGCCATTACCCTAAAAACCCTCATTTTTATAGATTATGCGATAAATATGGATTTTATGTAGTTGATGAAGTAAATATTGAAACTCATGGTTTAGGAACTACCAATCAGGGTTTAGATAAGAATAAAAAGGCACAATCTGTTCATCCAGCGTATTTACCTGAATGGAAAGCGATGCATATGGACAGAACAGTTAGGATGTTTGAAAGAGATAAAAATTATCCTTGTATTATTACGTGGTCTTTAGGAAATGAGGCTGGTAATGGGGAAAACTTTTTTGCAACATACAAATGGTTGAAAGAACAGGATTCAACGAGACCTACACAATATGAAGGAGCTACTAATTACGATAACTCTGATATTCAGGCGCCTATGTATTGGTCAATTGAAAGAATGATAAAATATGCTGAAAATAATCCAACGAGACCATTGATTCAATGTGAGTATGCTCATGCTATGGGAAATAGTGTAGGTAACTTACAAGACTATTGGGATGTAATAGAAAAGTATGATATCATGCAAGGAGGGTTTATTTGGGATTGGGTAGATCAAGGCATGCTAACAAAAAATGAAGCTGGAGAAACCTTTTGGGCCTATGGAGGAGATTTGGGGGGAGCTGATTTACAAAATGATCAGAACTTTTGTTTGAATGGAATTGTGAACCCAGATAGAACTGCACATCCTGCATTGTATGAGGTTAAAAAGGTATATCAATATATTAAATTTAAACCAGGGAAAACTAATAATGGGGAAATTGTTATCAAAAACATTTACGATTTTACAAATTTAAACGTTTTTGATTTTTCATGGAAACTATTGAAAAATGGAGAAGAGGTATCGAATGGTAAGTTACCTGTTTTAAACGTAGCTCCTTATGCTACAAAAAACGTAAAAATTGATCTACCTAAGTTAGTCGATGCTTTAGCAGAATATCACTTAAACATATATGTACGTACTAAAACAGCAACGGATTTAGTGCCTACTGGACATGTTGTAGCATATGAACAAATAGCACTAAGAGAGCCTAAAATTGGAGATGTAATTTCTAAATCAGCGACTTTTTTAAATTCAGTAGAGGATAAATCTACTTTAAAAGTTGAAGGAGATGGGTTTTCTGTGATTTTTGATAAAATAACTGGAAAAATAACTTCGTTAGAATACGGTTATGGTAATATTTTAATTGAAGGGGTTCAAGCGAATTTTTGGAGAGCAACTACAGATAATGATTTTGGTCATAAAATGCCAAAAAAACTTGGAGTATGGAAAACGGCTTCAGACAGTCAAACTTTAATTTCATTAAAAGAAAGTAGAGATACTTCTAATAATATTGTGATAGCGTCAGAATATGAATTAAAGGGAGTTAAAGGAAGCTTGAATATTAAATATACAATTCAATCAAAAGGAGAAATCTTAGTGAAGACTAGTCTTACAGGAGTGAACTCTAAATTACCTGTTTTACCAAGATTTGGAAATAATTTTATTTTAAAGGAGGATTTTAACAGCGTTAAATGGTTTGGACGTGGTCCACATGAAAACTATCAGGATAGAAATACGGCTGCATTGGTTGGCGTTTATGAGTCTTCGGTAACAGATATGTATTTCCCATATATTCGTCCACAAGAAAATGGATACAAAACTGATACTCGTTGGGTGACTTTTGCAAATAAAACAGGAAAAGGTATTAAAATAATAGCATCTGATCTAATTTCATTTAGTGCACATCATCAATACAATAGTGATTTTGATGCAGGAGATAAAAAACAGCAGCGTCATACTACTGATATCAAAAAAAGAGATTTAATAAATGTAAATATTGACTATAAACAAATGGGGATTGGAGGAGATAATAGCTGGGGTAGAATGCCTCACAAAGAGTATCAAATCAAACCAATAGATTTGAATTATAGTTATACTATAAAACCATTAAAATAATAGTAATTAGATGTTTAGGAATGTTTTTTACAGAAAAACATTCCTCTTTAATAAGTATTAGATTATGTTAGAATATATTAAATTTCGGAGTGAATCTGGGCTCTATTATTTAGCCTTACTTTTTGTAGTTAGTAGTGCTGTTTATGGCTGTCAAGGTAATTCAGAACAGGTAGAAATAAGGTCTCGATCAAGTTTTGATTCTAATTGGAAATTTATCCAAGACGATGTGAACAATGCTGAACAGGTTGAATTTAACGATGAATCTTGGCGAACTTTAAACCTACCTCATGACTGGAGTATAGAAGGGGAGTATGATGAAAAAAACCCTATGGCTGGGCAATGTGGTTATTTGCCAGCAGGATTTGGATGGTATAGAAAGACTATTTCTGTTCCTGAAACATGGAAAGGAAAACACATAGAAATTGCTTTTGATGGTGTTTTTATGAACAGCACTGTCTGGGCAAATGGTATAAAGTTAGGAAACAGACCCTATGGTTGGGTTTCTTTTGCATATGATATTAGTGAAATTTCTGAAAATTCAGACAAAATAACTTTTGCTGTACGTGTAGATAACGATAAGCAACCATCAGCTCGTTGGTATACAGGTAGTGGGATTTATGCACATACTTGGATTGATATTACAAATAAAGATCATATTTCTAGAAATGGTATTTTTGTTAGAACGGAGGGTGAAAATGTTTTTGTGGATACTGAGTTTTCTAAAGAAAGTATAAATGGAGTATTAATTACCTCAGTGATTGATAAGGAAGGGAAAATCGTGGTTACAGCTAAAAATGATTTAAAATCAATTTCAAATGTAAATACTGAGTTTCGTATATCAAATCCTAAATTATGGTCGGTAGAAACACCTTATTTATATACTTTAAAAAGTGAATTGTTGATTGACGATGTAACTGTAGATATAGTTAAAACCAAATTTGGAGTTAGAGATATTGAATGGAAACCAGAAACAGGAATGTGGTTAAATGGAAAAAACGTCAAACTTCAAGGAGTTTGTAACCATCAAGATGCTGGTGCTTTGGGAGCCGCCGTTCCGGATAAAATTTTGCGTTATAGAATTCAGCAATTAAAAGATATGGGAGTTAATGCTATTAGAACATCGCACAACCCACAAACACCAATTTTTTATGATATCTGTGATGAACTTGGAATGTTGGTGATGGATGAAATTTTTGATGGATGGAAGAGAAAAGCTAAAAATGATTATGGTGCCCATTTCTTTAAAAATTGGTGGAAACAAGATTTAACGGATTGGATTAAAAGAGATAGAAATCACCCATCTATTATTATTTATAGTGTTGGAAATGAAACTGGAGGTAAAGTTGGAAAAGGGTTGGTTGAAACGTGTAAAAGTTTGGATCCAACTAGACCTGTAACTTCTGGTCATTCAGGTTCCCAATTTATGGATGTATTGGGGGTAAATGGAAGTAGTGAAAAGAAAGGGTATCTAGAGAATTTAAAAGATAAACAGAACGGAAAAGTTTTTATTGGTGCAGAAAACACACATACTTGGCAAGTACGAGGATACTACAGAACAAAAACATGGTTTAGAGATGGTTTTAAAAATAAAAATCAAAAACCATATGCGATACCTGATTTAACTGAAAAAGAAGTGTTTACACATGACTGGATTGAAACAGAGAATAGAAAGAATAGAAAACAAATTTTTAATTCAAGTTATGATAATGCAACGGTTCGTGTATCTTCTCGTTTGAATATAGCGCAGCTTAGGGATATTCCTGCTTATGCAGGTTCTTTTCGTTGGACAGGTTATGATTATATAGGTGAAGCCAGTTATGTTCATGGAGGATGGCCTTTTAAAGCATTTATGGGAGGAGCAATTGACTTAGCAAATTTTGAAAAGGATCTGTTTTACCTTTATCAGAGTCAATGGACAACGGAACCGATGGTTCATATCTTACCACATTGGACACACCCAAAAGTAGAATATGGAATTGAGATACCAGTATGGGTTTATTCTAACTGTGATGAAGTAGAGTTGTTTTTTAATGATGTTTCTTTAGGAAAAAAAACACCAGGGCTAGATTGGGATAAAATGCAGTGTGAGTGGTTGGTTAAATGGAAACCAGGTGTGCTAAAAGCTGTTGGGTATAATAATGGTAAAGTCATAATAACTGAAATCATAAAATCAGCGAAAGAACCTTCAAAAATTAAATTATCAATTGATGGAGAGCCTTTAGAGACGAAGAGTATTGATTTGGTTCAGATTAGAGTGACAACGACGGATAATGAAGGTGTTTTCTATCCATATGGAGAGAATAGAGCATTCTTTCATGTTATTGGAGCGGGACGAGTTAAAGCTTTGGATAATGGAAGTCCTGTTGACGTAGAACAGCATGTAGGGCCAAATAATAGAAAAGCATTTTATGGACTTACACGTGCTTATATTGAGTCCACTAAGGAACTAGGAGCTATAAACCTTTTGGTCGCTTCTGTTTTAGGAGAAAAAAAATTGATTACTTCTAATAAAGTTAGTATCGATAGTAAAATTATCAATCTAAGAGGAGATAAAATCAATCCTAAGATTGAGGTTTATTATACTCTAAACGGAGATTTACCAACTGTTAACTCAAAAGTATATACTAAAAGCTTTGAAGTTTCATTAGAAACTACTGTAAAAGCTTTGGTTGTTGTAGATGGGGGTTCTATTTTGATTTTAGAAGAACGTTTTGGGAAGAGAGAAGGTTTTGTTTGGAATGAGAATATGTTTGATACTACTATCATTGGTGAACAGGCTGAAGACGCAACTATCAAAAATGGTAAAATAGTCAATAAAGGTGCCAAATTTAATGGACGAGGATATGTGAAATTGGATAAAAAGATTGGTGCTTCTATTGTTTGGTATCGAGAGAATGATGGAAGTGCAGGTAAAGTAGATTTGTCGATTCGTTATAGTTTAAAAGTTCAAAATTCGGAGGGTACTTATATTAAAGTTTATGTGAATGATAAAGTAATTAAAAACAAAATTTTACTAAAGAATACTGTGAATTGGGGGGAATCATGGAATACAGTTAAATTTCCAATCAAGTTAGATCGTGGTGCTAATACAATAAAGATAGTAACATTAGAGAATAAAGGTTTATTTGTAGATGAAATTGTGATCAACTAATAATTATTGACAGAGTGTTACTCATACGATATAAGATCACCTATTGCAATATTTACACCCCTTAATTGATAAAGTATCTTCGATGATGTTTCTTGTTTTTAAATTGTTATAGAAATTTTCACCCTAAAGATAAGTTATTGGTTGGTGTGAAAGAATAGTTTTTTTGGCCGAGAAATCTACTTTAAGTAGAAAAGGATTGACAGATGATCTTAGGTTTAAAAAACTTAAAATCAAAGATAATTAGATTATACTAAAGTATTACAATTCAAAAGGACTTAAAACGGTAGACGGAAAATTCCCAAGGGATTTGGATTTCAGGGGAAGATATAGAGTGGTTTAAATCATAGAATAGGTGCTAATAAGTACATTCTTAAGTGTATAAACGTCAACACTCCAATTCCTGTTCGTTATGCTTTTTCTGCGAAACCTAAGGTTAACTTAGTCAATAAAAAAGGACTTCCATCTAGACCTTTTAGAACAGATAAGTAGAAATACGTGAAAACAAAGGTTTATTATAGTTGAAATACTAATTAAATAAAGTTATCCTGTTAAGGTTTTATATTTAAGTTGGTTTAAATTTTCTGAAATCTAAATTTATATAAATGATTAAAAAAATAAGATTATTAAAATATTCTTTATTACTTATTGTAATAAATACGAGTTTGTTTTGTAATGGTGAAACTAGACAGTTACCGCCACCAAATATTGTTTGGTTAGTTTCAGAGGATAATTCGATGCACTATTTAAAAATGTTTAATGAAAATGGAGTTGAAACTCCGCATATTGAAAGTTTAGCAAATCAAGGATTAATATATACAAGAGCTTTTTCTAATACTGCTGTTTGTAGTGCCGCTCGCTCAACTATAATTTCGGGTTGTTATGGTCCAAAATTGGCATCTCATTATCATAGAAGTATTCAAAAAGTTCCGATGCCAGATAATTTGGAAATGTTTCCTGCGTATTTAAAGAAAGGAGGCTATTATACAAGTAATAATAGTAAGGAAGATTACAATATTGTAAAGGGGAATGATGTTTGGGATGATTCATCAAAAAAAGCCACTTGGAGAAATAGAGGTGAAAATCAACCTTTTTTCCATGTGTTCAATACGGGAATAACGCATGAAGGAAGTCTTCATTTTAATAAAGAAACATATAAAAAAAATAAAACTAAGACTGGTCTAGAAACGTTTTCTATACAACCAAATCATCCAAAAACAAAATTGTTTAAATATACAAATGCATTGTACAGAGACAAAATAATTGAAATGGATGCTGAAATAGGAAAAATCATAAATCAATTGAAAGATGATGGCTTGTATAATGCTACATTTATTTTTTATTATGGTGATCACGGAGGCGTATTACCAGGTAGCAAAGGTTACTTGTATGAAACGGGATTGCATGTGCCAATGGTTGTTCATATACCTGAAAAATACAAGCATCTTGTGCCAAATAAATTAGGAAGTAGCGTTAGTGGTTTTGTGAGTTTTGTTGACTTGGCACCAACAGTATTGAATTTGGCAGGAATAAAAATCCCAAAAATAATGGATGGTAAACCGTTTTTAGGGAAAAACATTACTGCGGAAGACATATATAACAGAGATGAGTCTTTTAGTTATGCAGATAGGTTTGATGAAAAATATGACATGGTTCGTGCTATAAGAAAAGGGAAATACAAATATATTAGAAATTACCAACCTTTTAATTTTGATGGTTTAATGAATAATTATAGATACAAGCAATTGGCATATAAAGAATGGGCTGAATTATATAAAAAAGGTGTTTTAAATAAAAAGCAATCCGATTTTTTTATGTCTAGATCTCCCGAATTACTGTTCAATGTAGAAGATGATCCTTATGAAACCAATAATTTAGCCGAAAACCCAGCTTTTAGAAAGGAACTTTTAAAATTAAGAAATCGCTTAAATTCCTATATCAAACAACTGCCAGACTTGTCTTTCTACCCAGAGCATTTTCTAATTGAAAAAGCATTTGATAACCCAGTAGTTTTTGGAGAAAATTCTAAAATAGAAATTGAAAAGTATTTGAATATTTCAAATTTAAGTTTGTTAACATTTAAAGAAGCCAAAAATAAAATTGAAAAAGCACTGAACTCTAAAGATCCTTGGGAACGTTATTGGGGCATTATAACCTGTAGTAATTTTGGAAAAGAAGCCATGACGTTTGCATCAAAAATAAATGAAATTTCAATAACTGATAGTGAAGCCATTAATAAAGTTAGAGCTTTGGAGTATAAAGGTCTGTTTTTAAACATAAACCCTTTGAACGAAATGACTGAGATATTATATAAATCAACCAGTATAGCAGAGTCTCTTTTAATCCTAAATACAATGACTTTAATAACTGATAGTAGTTTAGGTTTTAAAGGGAATTATGAATTCGAATTGATTTCTGAAGAAATAAAAAAGAATAAGGATATTCAAAATAGGCTGCAATATTTGAGCAGTAAATAATTAATTTTTAGATACTGAAACATATATTCTGTTTGGTAAAGAGTGTATGGTTAAACTAAAAATAGAAAACAACTTGGATTCAAGGTTGTAATGCAACAAAACGTTTTAGTTTTATGATGTTACTAAGCTACAATTTTAAGTTCAATATCCATCATTTCTTTTGGTGTTTTATATCCAAGTATCTTTCTAGGTCTATTGTTTAGTTTTTCTTGAATAATTTGGAGTTGTTTTAGG
>NZ_JBAHZZ010000197.1:0-28515 GCF_037132785.1 Flavicella sp.
AAAACAAGTATTTAATACCTATTCCGATAATCGCTATCTGAAAATTGGAGTGAATTACAGATTTGGAAATAAAAAAATAAGTGTTAAAAATAGAAGCTTTGGCAATCAACAAGAAAAAAATCGTGCAAATTAAAACGTAAAATATTTTTTGAATATTTATTATTTTATAGTGATCAATGTAGAAAAATAATATTCAATCGCTTGCAAGCAAGAGGGATAAAGAATCAACCTCTTAATTTTTTTTTATTTATAAACATTAATATTTTTTTCTATAATTAGAATTCATCTCTATTTTTTTAATAAAAACCATTGAAAAAAACTACTTTATTTTTGATAAACAAGGTGTATTATATTTTGAAATACAGGTTTTCTTTTTACTATGTTTATAAGCATTTTGTAAAAGACACTTGAAAAGAGCATATAAAAAAATGTCTGTTTTTTTGGCTTGGCACGAGAATTGAAATGTTAATAGAGTCAAAACGTTATAGTTTATTAATCCTTTGAGTTATAGGGGGAATTGATTAATTAAGAATTATGGATCAACGCTTTGACATTTTATTAATGTCAGTTTGACAGTAAAAAATAAATATGAGTAATTCTAAAGTAATAAAAATAGACAGTTTGTCTCTACAAAATATATTGGAAGAGGATTCAGAATTGATTCCTTTGATGACAGTAGAGGATGAGGAAGAAATTAATAAGGAAGAAATTCCTGAGGTTCTTTCAATCCTTCCTTTGAGAAATACAGTGTTGTTTCCTGGAGTTGTAATTCCAATTACAGCCGGTAGAGATCAATCTATCCAGCTGATTAAAGACGCCAACAAAGGAGATAAAATTATAGGAGTTGTTTCTCAAATTGATCCCTCCGTTGAATCTCCAACAGAAAAGGACATTCATAAAGTTGGGGTTGTTGCTCAAATTTTACGCGTATTAAAAATGCCTGACGGAAATACAACTGTAATTATTCAGGGTAAAAAACGTTTTCAAATAAATGAGGTTATTCAAGAAGAACCTTATTTAAAAGCGACTACTAATGAGTTTTTAGAAGATAGTTTTATTGAAGACACTAATGAGTTTAATGAAATTATGGCCTCTGTTACTGAATCAGCATTAGAGGTAATCAAACAAAACCCAAGTTTACCATCAGAAGCAGGTTTTGCTATTAAAAATATTCAGAGTCAATCTTTTTTAGTGAATTTTATTTCTTCAAACATGAATTTAAGAGTGAAGAAAAAACAAAACTTATTAGAAAAAAGTAGTTTAAAAGAGCGTGCAATTACAACATTAAAAGAGTTGAATATAGAACTGCAACGCTTAGAATTACGTAATGATATTCAATCTAAAACGCGGGTTGATATGGATCAACAGCAAAAAGAATATTATTTGCAACAGCAACTTAAAACGATTCAAGAAGAGTTGGGAGGTGTATCTCATGATGAGGAATTGATAGAGTTTAAAGAGAAGGCTAAAAATAAAAAATGGAATAAAGAGGTAAAAGAACGTTTCGATAAAGAAATTAGTAAACTGCAACGAATGAGCCCTCAGGTTCCAGATTATTCTATTCAAAGAAACTATTTGGAGCTTTTATTAGAGTTGCCTTGGAATGAATATTCTAAAGATAATTTTGATTTAAAAAGAGCGAATAAAATATTAGATCGTGATCATTTTGGCCTAGAAGAAGTAAAAGATAGAATCATTGAGCATTTGGCAGTTTTAAAGCTAAAAGGAGATATGAAATCTCCAATAATCTGTTTGTACGGACCTCCAGGTGTTGGTAAAACATCTTTAGGAAAATCTGTAGCAGAAGCTTTGGGTAGAAAATATATTCGTATGTCTTTAGGAGGATTGAGAGATGAGTCTGAAATAAGAGGACATAGAAAAACGTATATAGGAGCAATGCCAGGACGCTTGATCCAAAACATGAAAAAGGCAAAAACTGCGAATCCAGTGTTTGTATTGGATGAGATAGATAAACTTGTGTCTAGTCATGGTGGAGATCCTTCAGCAGCAATGTTAGAGGTTTTAGACCCAGAGCAAAACACAGAATTTTATGATAATTATTTAGAAATAGGCTACGATCTTTCTAAAGTGTTATTTATTGCTACCGCAAACAACATTAGTGAAGTGCCTTGGGCATTAAGAGATCGTATGGAGTTGATTAATGTTTCGGGTTATACTGTTGAAGAGAAAACAGAAATAGCAAAAAAATTCTTATTGCCAAAACAATTGAAAGAACATGGATTGACAACCGAACATTTAAAAGTTACAAAATTTCAGTTGGAAAAAATAGTTACTGGTTATACTAGAGAATCTGGTGTTAGAGGTCTTGAAAAACAAATTGCAAAAGTTGTTCGTTATGCAGCAAAGTCAATTGCAATGGAAGAAAAATATAATATAAAATTGTCGAATGAAGACATTATAACAATTTTAGGAGCTTCTCGTTTAGAAAGAGATAAATACGAAAATAATAATGTTGCAGGTGTGGTTACTGGATTAGCTTGGACAAGTGTTGGAGGTGATATTCTATTTATAGAATCAATCCTTTCTAAAGGAAAAGGAGAACTTTCCATAACCGGAAACCTAGGGAAAGTAATGGAGGAGTCTTCTACAATAGCTTTAGAGTATATCAAAGCGAATATCGAAGATTTTGGAGTAAGTCAGAAAGTTTTAGATGATTATAAAATTCATGTTCATGTTCCAGAAGGAGCCACTCCAAAAGATGGACCAAGTGCTGGAATTACGATGTTAACTTCATTAGTGTCTGTTTTGACTCAGAGAAAAGTAAAATCCAATTTGGCAATGACAGGTGAGATAACTCTTAGGGGTAAAGTACTTCCTGTTGGAGGAATTAAAGAAAAAATATTAGCAGCTAAAAGAGCAAATATTAAAGAGATAATTTTATGTGCTGAAAATAAAAGAGATATCGATGAAATTAAAGAATCTTATTTAAAAGGTGTCAAATTTCATTATGTAACTGAAATGAAAGAGGTGATAGAAATAGCACTTACAAAACAAAAAGTAAAAAATGCCAAGAAATTGAATTAATAAATTTTTTGCAACCCAAAAGCGGATGAAATTTTTCATTCGCTTTTTTTATGATTAGTTGTATATTGTCATCTATGAAGATTATATCTTTCCTTATAATATTGGTAACTTTCTCTAGCTTTTCACAAGAAGAAGACGCTTGGGTCTATTTTAAGGATAAACCCGCATCTAATATATATTTAAATTCTCCTCTGTTGATGCTTTCACAGAGAGCAATTGAGAGAAGAGAGAATCAAGGTATTTCTTTTGATTTAAAAGATGTACCTATAGAATTTAGCTATATTTCTGAAATTTATGAAGCAACAGGTATTTCGGTAAAAGCAAAATCGAAATGGTTAAATGCTGTTCATGTACAGGGAACACAGTCGAATATTGAATTATTATTGTATTTGTCTTCGGTTAATTCTATTCAGTTTGTAAATAGAATTTTAAATAAATCAGTGAGTGAAAAAAGCACAAATAAGTTCAAATTGGAAAAAATAACAACAGTAAACGAATTAAATTATGGGTTTGCAGAAAACCAAATAATGATGCTTAATGGTGATTTTTTACACGATATGGGCTATACAGGACAAGGTATTCAAATAGCTGTTTTAGATGCGGGATTTAAAGGTGTTGAAACTTTTAATGCATTTTCAAACTTACATGACAATAATACATTGAATGGAGAAATACTGGGTGGTTATGATTTTGTGAATAGAAATTCGAATTTTTATTTTGATATGGGAAATACACACGGTTTATCAGTTTTATCAACGATTTCAGGATTTATAGATAGTCAATTTATAGGGACAGCACCAGATGCACAGTTTTATTTATTTATCACGGAGGATTCGGGTTCTGAAACTCCATTGGAAGAGAGTTTATGGGTTGAAGCCGTAGAAAAAGCAGATAGTTTAGGTGTTGATATTATCAATACTTCCTTAGGCTATACTACTTTTGATAATTCAGATTATGATTACAGTTATTCCGATATGGATGGTCAAACAACCTTTATTTCTAGGGGTGCTGAAATAGCGTGCTCTAGAGGAATGGTACTTGTTACTTCAGCGGGTAATGAAGGCAATAGTTCTTGGAAATATATCAGTGCACCCGCAGATGTTTCTTCTGTATTAACAGTTGGAGCGGTTGATGAAAATGAAGTAATTTCTTTCTTTAGTTCTTATGGACCTACGGCAGATAATAGAGTGAAACCTGAAGTATTAGCTCAAGGAGAAAAGGTATATATAATAAATAATGAAGGAAATATTGCGACCTCTAATGGGACTTCTTTTTCTTCCCCAATTATGGCGGGTATGGTTGCTTGTTTGTGGCAAGCCTTTCCTTCCAAGTCATCAGACGAAATTAAAGAACTAATCCTTGGATCGACTGATTCATTTTATAACCCTTCATCACATGGAGGTTACGGAATTCCAAATTTTGAATCTATTTATAATTTATTAGATGTAGATACTGTTAAAAGCTCGGAGATTAAAATCTATCCAAATCCAATGGTAAATACGCTCACTATTGAGAGTAATCAAGCGGACTTTTCAATTAAGATTTTCAACTTGTTAGGGAAATTGGTGTATAACAAGAACTCTTCTTTTTCTCAAATAATTATTGATACATCCTTTTTAAAAAATGGTATGTATATATTAAAAATTTGTTCAGAAAAAATGGAGACAACTTTTAAAATTATTAAGAAATAAGGAAGGTTTAAGTTTCAATACTTTTTTTTAGAACTATTATGATAACAAGTAAAATCTCAGAGTTATTTAACATTAAATATCCAATCATTCAAGGAGGTATGGTATGGGTGAGTGGTTATAAACTGGCATCAGCAGTTAGTAATGCAGGAGGACTGGGGTTAATTGGTTCTGGATCAATGTACCCTGATGTGCTTAAAGAGCATATTCGAAAATGTAAAAAGGCTACAGAAAAACCTTTTGGAGTTAATATTCCTATGATATATCCAGATATAGAGAAACTAATAACTATAGTTATTGAAGAAGGAGTTAAAATTGTATTTACTTCTGGAGGAAACCCAAAGCTGTATACGGAAAGGTTAAAAAAACACGGTATTACTGTCGTTCATGTGGTAAGTAGTTTGAAATTTGCATTAAAATCTCAAGACGCAGGTGTTGATGCTGTTGTTGCAGAAGGTTTTGAGGCAGGTGGGCATAATGGAAGAGAAGAGACTACTACTTTTACTTTGTTGCCCATTGTAAAAGAGAAAATTTATATTCCTTTGATTGCAGCTGGAGGAATTGCTACTGGAAGAGGTATGTTGGCAGCAATGGTTTTAGGTGCTGATGGAGTTCAAGTAGGAAGTAGATTTGCGGCGAGTATAGAGTCGTCTGCACATAATAACTTTAAAAATAAAGTTATTGAAACATCAGAAGGTGATACCATATTAGCTCTAAAAGAAATCTCTCCAGTTAGAATGATAAAAAATGACTTTTACAATGAACTGGTTTCTTTTTCTAAAAACCACACGATTGAAGAATTAAAAGAATTCTTAGGGAAAAGACGATTGAAAAAAGGAATTTTTGAAGGAAATACGAAAGATGGAATGTTAGAAATCGGTCAAATAGCAGGAGTTATTCATAAAATAGAATCTGCTAAAGAGATTATTGACAATATGGTTTCGGAGTATTTCTCTATTAAAAAATCTATCTAGGTTGTTTTTATAAAACCATTATTCAGGGATTTTAATATAATATACCTTTCTTGATTTGTTATTTAATTTATTCTCTTTAAGCCAAGGGTTGTTAATTTTTAACTCTTTGTAGTTGCAATTCATTTGTTTTGAAAATATTGCAATGTTGCTTATTGCAGTATCTACTTTTACGAGTTTGGTTTTGTTCAAGTTATATAAGTCTTCCTGATCGTAAATAAAACCATATTGTTGCGGATGAGAAAGGATTTCTTTTAAAGCAAGAACTCTAGGAATATATCTTTTAGTTTCTGTATTCAATAATAAATCGTAATAGTCAGTTACTTTCTGTTTTTCTTGATATCGAGAGATGCCTCTGTTTCCAGCATTATAAGCAGCAGCAGCAAGAGTCCAAGTGCCAAATTTTTCTTTTGATTTTAGTAAGTATTTACAGGCAGCTTCTGTCGCTTTTTCAATATGATAACGTTCATCTACATTACTATTTACTTCCAAGCCATATTCTTTCGCTGTATGTGGCATCAATTGCCAAAATCCTTTAGCACCAGCCGAAGAGGTTACGTTTTGCAAACCACTTTCTATAACTGCTAAATATTTAAAATCATTTGGAACACCATTTTTTTTCAAAATGGGCTCGATGATAGGAAAGTATTTGTTAGATCGCTTGATCAATAATAGAGCATTTGATTGCCAGTAAGTGTTTACGAGTAGTTCTCTATCAATACGCTCTCTAACATCAGGCTTATATAATGGGGCTATTTCTCCGCAAAAACTTATGTTATTCGGGATTTTTAAAGCTTTAATTTGATAAGATTCGCTAGTGTTTTTTGTTGGTTCTTTCGTGCTGTAAATAAATAAAGAAAGGGAGATACTTATTGCAGTAATGGATAGTAAAATTTTATTAATTGTATTCATATTTGAAAAAAATTAGGATATACTCATGGGGTCAGTTGAAATTAATTAAGGCAACAAATTTCGAGCCATTATCAAAGTAGTTCTGTTAAAATTGCACTTATTTTTTTTCCTTTAGTGATAATCATTACATGCGAGCCATCTTTGATGGTAATACAATCATTGATTTGTTCAATAGGAAAGATGATATCTTTATCTCCATGCAAATGAATAATTCCTGGAATAGAGTTTTCTTGATTCCAACAAAGAACTTCTTTGATAGCCCATTTTAGGTACTTTGGGTTTCTTTGAGAGAGATACATTTTATAAGCATCTATTCTATTTTGAGCTTTTTTCCCAAATAAAAATGAAATAAATTTTTCAACAGAATCAATAAAGTGTACAGGCGCCAGTAAGTATAGTTTTGCTTTCTTGATAAAGTTTAGTTTTTTAGGCAATTCGTATTTGTTTTTAATACTAGAAATAATAATAAGTTTATCATAACTTATAATTTTACTCATTTCTTGCACAATAACTCCTCCAAATGAAACTCCAATTAAAATAGGATTTTTATGTTTTATGTTTTTACAAAGTCGTTTTGAGTAAGATTGGATACTTTCGTTTTTAGAAGAAGGTAGCAGCCATTCTAAAAAATGTAATTCAAATTGGTCTCCAGGGAAATTGATACGGTCAAATATTTTCGAATTAGCAGATGTACCCGGAAGAAAATAAATATGTTTTTTCATTTTTAAATAGTAATTTTTAATTTATTATTTCCAGTCGAAACGTACGAGTCCGTCTTCGTCAATTTTTGTCAATTTGATATCGTGAATTGTGTTTACCAATTTCGGGTTCCATGGAGTTTTTACTTTCACATAGTTTTCGGTAAACCCTTGAATATAACCTGCTTTATTTTTACTTTCAAACAAAACAGTATGATAGGTATCTAATTGACTTTCGTAAAAGGCTCTTCTTTTTTTAACAGAAAGTCCTCTTAGCATTTTACTTCTTTTTTTACGAATATTTAATGAGACCACACTTTCCATTTTTTCAGCTTCTGTATTTGGCCTTTCAGAATAAGTAAAAACGTGAAGATAAGAAATATCCATTTCGTTTAGGTAATTGTAAGTTTCCAAAAATAATTCATCTGTTTCTCCTGGAAATCCAACAATAACATCCACACCAATACAGGCGTTTGGCATTTTTTCTTTGATAGCAGTAACTCGATCAGTATAGGTTTTTCGTAAATAACGACGCTTCATTAATTTCAACAAAGTATCACTTCCGCTTTGCAATGGGATATGAAAATGAGGGACAAATGTTTTTGATTTCGATACAAATTCTATGGTTTCATTTTTCAATAAATTTGGTTCTATTGAAGATATTCTCAATCGATGTATACCCTCAACTTTATCAAGTGCTTGAACCAATTCATAAAAGGTATGTTCGTGTTTTTTATTTCCAAATTCACCTTTTCCATAATCTCCTATATTAACACCTGTAAGAACAATTTCTTTAATGTTTTTTTTAGAAATTTCTTTGGCGTTTTTTAAAACGTTTTCTAAAGTATCGCTTCTAGAGATCCCTCTAGCCAAAGGAATGGTGCAGTAAGTACATTTGTAGTCACAACCATCTTGAACTTTTAAAAAGGCACGAGTTCTATCCCCAAAAGAATATGAACCGACATAAAAATCAGCTTCCGAGATTTCACAGGAGTGTATTTCACCCATGTCGTTTTTTGATAAATCATTTATATAATCTGTAACCTTAAATTTTTCTGTAGCACCTAATACTAAATCTACGCCATCAACATTTGCTAATTCTTCTGGCTTTAACTGAGCATAACAACCTACAGCAATTAAAAAAGCATCATCATTTTTCTTTAGAGTATTTTTTACAATCGTTTTAAAACGTTTATCTGCATTGTCTGTTACCGAACAAGTGTTGATAACATAGATGTCTGCTATTTCTTCAAAATCGACTCTTTCAAAGCCTTCGTTTTGAAAACCTCTAGCAATTGTAGAAGTTTCAGAAAAATTTAATTTACATCCTAAGGTGTAAAATGCTACTTTTTTATGTGCATTCATTCTTGTACTTTTATTGAATACAAAAGTAAGTCTTTAAACTCAGTTTTTTTATAAGTTTGGGACTGAATTATTATTAAATAAAACAGTCAACTTAAAGAAACAATATTGTTTGTTCTTGATGAAATCCGTGTGAAAAATATGAATTTGAAAATCAATATTATAAAGTCGATTATTCTTTTAACAGTGGCAATTATATTTGTTTCATGTGCCAAAGGAAATAATACAAGAAATTTAGACCAGGTATTTCGATATAACGAAGCAGGGAATATCACAACATTAGATCCCGCTTTTGCGAAGGATTTAAGAACTATTTGGGCCACAAATCAATTATTTAATGGTTTGGTACAATTAAATGATCAATTAGAAGTGGAGCCAGATATTGCACATTCGTGGAGTGTTTCTGATATTGGTAAAACATACACTTTTTTTTTGAGAACAGATGTGCAGTTTCATAAGCATCATTTGTTTGGGCTTGATTCTACAAGGAATGTGGTCGCACAAGATTTTGTCTATAGTTTTAATCGTTTGTTAGACCCCAAAGTGGCTTCTCCAGGGAAATGGGTGTTGGAATACGTGAAGGGGTTTAAAGCAGTAAATGATTCTATTTTTACAGTAACTCTTAAACAATCTTTTCCGCCGTTTTTAAGTTTGCTGAGCATGCGTTACTGTGTTGTGGTTCCAAAAGAAGCAATTGACTATTTTAAAAATGATTTTCGGTCTAATCCTATCGGCACAGGACCTTTTTATTTTAAATTATGGGTAGAGAATACAAAGTTGGTTTTTCGAAAAAATAAGTATTATCACGAACGAGATTCTACGGGAACACGGTTGCCTTATATGGAGGCTGTGGCTATTAGTTTTTTAACCGATAAGCAAAGTGAATTTTTGCAGTTTGTTCAAGGGAATTTAGATTTTTTAAATAGTATAGATGCTTCTTATAAAGATGATTTGTTAACTACAGAAGGGGAATTAACAGATAGGTATCAAGATAAAATTAATATGATTTCAGGGCCTTATTTAAATACCGAATATTTGGGGATTTATTTGGATGCAGATGAGGATGAGGTACAATCATTAAAAATAAGAAAAGCGTTAAATTATGGTTTTGATAGAGGAAAAATGATTCTGTATTTGAGAAATGGCATTGGAACACCAGCGGTAAATGGGTTTATTCCCAAAGGCTTGCCTTCCTTTAATAATATGAAAGGTTATGATTATCAGCCTGAAAAAGCAAAAGCCTTGATTGCTTCCTATATAGAGGAAACGGGTAATAAATTTCCATCTGTGACAATTAGTACGAATAGTCAATATTTAGATTTGTGTGAATACATTCAACGTGAGGTAGAAAAGACGGGGTTAAATGTGGAGATTGATGTGATGCCACCTTCTACATTACGACAAACAAAAGTAAATGGCCAGTTGAGTATTTTTAGAGGGAGTTGGATTGCTGATTATCCTGATGCAGAAAACTATTTATTTATTTTTCATAGTAGAAAATTCTCTCCTCAGGGACCCAATTACACACATTACAGCAACAAACAGTTTGATGAATTATTTGATAAATCGATCCAAACAGTCGATAAACTAGAAAGAGAAAAGCTTTATCAAAAAATGGATAGTTTACTTATGGAGTCTGCTCCAGTGATTCCATTGTATTATGATGAAGTAGTACGGTTTACTCAAAAAAATGTAAAAGGTTTAGGAATCAATCCTATCAATCATTTGAGTTTGAAAAAAGTAATAAAACTAAAAACCAAATAGATTGTTACTTTTATACCTGCACAATAAATAAGGAATTAATTTGCTTAATTGAAGATTGTTATAAAACTAATTGTAGGCTATCTCGCAGTTCGGGTCTATTAGAAGTATAACTATTCAACCATATTTTCAATTCTTCAATTTCATAAGGAAGTAAATTCGTTAATGCTTTTTTTAGTTCTCTATTAAATAATTCAGCATTAAAACTCACCTTTACTAATATTTCTTTGGTGTATTCATATATCGCTCGAGCCATTTGTTTTGTTTTTTAGATAACACTTTCAATAAATCAAATATATTAAAAAAAAAGAGCCAGACATATAGCCTGGCTTCGTTTTAACAAAACTTAATGATTTGAACTTTACAAAGCATTTATTTTTTCAGAGATAGACTTAGCGCTAGTTTCTAATGCAAGCCTGATAGATTTGAAATGAGCTTTTTTATTTTCAATATCTTTTGCATAAATATTGTCTCTCAATTCATCGAAAGAAGCCATCGCTTCATCAATTATAGGTTGTGTTTTAGAGTTGTCAGCTTTTACATTGCTATATTCCCAAACATAACATGCCTCGATTAAGTCTCCTAAAGTATTGTGAATATCCTTTTTTAAATTTTTAATTGCTGCCATTTTCTTCTTTTTTTAATTCATGCAAATTTACATAAATTGAATGAATTTATTGTTATAATCTTGTTAAGTTAAGTTATCGAAATAGTGGTTAATAATTCTTGTATGTGATTAAATGTTTTATAAGTTTCTTTTGCGTAGTTAATCTCGTCAACTTGTTCGTGTAACCATGTAGTGTGATAGGGGATATGAATGGCAGATGCACCAATCTTCACAAGAGGTAAAATATCAGATTTTAAGGAGTTTCCTATCATAAGAAGTTCTTCGGGTTTGATATCAAGGTGTTTTACAATTTTTAAATAATCGGATTCTTTTTTATCACTCATTACTTCTACATGATGAAAATAATTAAGTAAACCTGATTTTTCTAGCTTTCGTTCCTGATCTAACAAATCTCCTTTGGTAGCAACAATCAATTTATATTTTCCTTGTAGAGCTTGTAGAACCTCTTCTGCACCATCGAGTAATTCAATAGGTTTTAGCAGCATTTCCTTTCCAAGGTTTAGAATTTCATTTATAATCTTTGCTGGTACTTTGTAGTTTGAAATTTCAACGGCTAATTCAACCATTGATAAAATAAAAGCTTTTACACCGTAACCGTAATGTCCTAAGTTTTTTATTTCTATTCGATATAATTCTTGATTGATTTTGTTTTCAGTTTCATAGGCAGATAATAATTTAGCAACCTCGTGTTCAACTTCTCTAAAATAAGGTTCGTTTACCCAAAGAGTGTCATCAGCATCAAAGGCGATTACTTTTATTTTGTCAAAATCTATTTCCATAATTTATTTGCTAGGACTAAATCTTCTTCAGTATCGATACCAATCACTTTAAAAGGTGTTTCAACCATTTTTATTTTTTTGCCATATTCTAAAAAACGAATCCCTTCTAGTTTCTCGGTAGCTTCATTTTGTAACATGGGCATTTGAGTAAATGCGGTTAAGGCCGATTTTCTAAAGGCGTATATCCCAATATGTTTGTAATATATTGTATTTATTTCTTTATTTTGAGGGTAAGGAATGGGAGACCTTGAAAAATACATTACGCAATTAAAAGAGTCTAAAACAACCTTTACGTTATTTGGGTTTTCAATTTCTTCAAAGGTATTCATTGGATGAATTAAAGACGCTAAATCTATTTTATGATCTGGGTCTTTTTTAAAAACATTTATTAAATCTCTAAGGGGTTCCATCCTTGTAAAGGGCTCGTCTCCTTGAACATTTACAACCACATCAACATCTAATTCTTGAGCTGCTTCTGCGATCCGATCCGATCCAGTTTCGTGGTTTTTTGAACTCATAAAAACTTTTCCTCCAGCGGTTTCAATATTTTCTTTGATAATCTGACTGTCAGTTACTACATAAACTTCATCAAAAAGATTTGTTTTTACTGCAGCTTCATAGGTTCTTACAATAACAGGTTTTCCGCCTAGGTTTTTTAAGAGTTTCCCCGGGAATCTTGAGGCACCGTAGCGCGCCGGAATCATTGCTATAACTTTCATATGCGGATTGTCAGTTGGTGTTTAAAAATCAAAGGTAAAGAAAAGCAATGCTATTTCTTCTTTAGATAGTGTTTTTTATATTAGGCAGGATGAAAAATAAAGTTGAAATTAGTGCCTTTAAAAATTAGAACATATTCTGTTTTGGACATTTTTAATGTTTGTTTAAAAGATAGAGCAGTGTTTTAATTGGTAAAAGAATAATTATTAACTAAAAATTATAGTATGAAAAAATTAGTTGCAGAATTTATTGGAACTCTTTGGCTTGTTTTAGGAGGCTGTGGAAGTGCTGTTTTAGCAGCAGGTTATCCTGAATTGGGAATTGGATTTGTAGGTGTCGCTATGGCATTTGGTTTAACAGTATTAACTATGGTTTATGCTATTGGACATATTTCGGGATGTCATTTAAACCCAGCAGTTTCCATTGGATTGTGGGTGGGAGGAAGATTTGATAAGAAAGAATTACTACCATATATAATTGCGCAAGTACTTGGAGGAATTTCAGGTGCTGGATTATTGTACATAATAGCTAGTGGCAAAGCTGGTTTTGAATTAAACGGTTTCGCATCTAATGGTTACGGAGCGCATTCGCCAGATGGATATAGTATGATAGCAGCATTAGTAATGGAAGTTGTGATGACATTTATGTTTTTAATTGTTATTTTGGGAGCAACTCATTCTAAAGCACCGAAAGGTTTTGCGGGTTTGGCAATCGGATTGGGGCTAACTTTAATTCATTTGATAAGCATTCCTGTTACTAATACTTCGGTAAATCCAGCAAGAAGTACAAGTCAGGCTATTTTTAATGGTGGATGGGCATTAGATCAACTATGGCTGTTTTGGGTTGCACCTATTGTTGGAGCGGCTCTAGCTGGAATCGTATACAAATTTATATCACCAGAAGAATAGGACGAATAAAATATTATAAATGTATATCACAGAATTAATGAAATCCTCAAAAGAGGCCTTAGAAGGTAAATGGAGTTTAGTTATTGGAACTTTTTCAGTGTTTTTACTTTTGTCTTTTTGTATTCAGATTATAGCTGAACAATATCCAATAATGGCTATTGTTTCACTTGTAATTTCTGGTTCTGTAGGTGTTGGATTAAGTAAATTCTCTTTACGTATTTCAAGAAATGAAGAAGCGAGTTTTGAAAATTATTTTTCTGGGTTTTCAAATTTTTCAAATTCTTTTTTAGCATTTTTTTTAAAGACTATTATTGTTGTAGGAGGTTTACTTTTGTTTATTGTGCCAGGAGTTATTGCTACGACAGCGTTAGGTATGACGTATTTTATTCTTTCGGAAGATGATTCTATATCAGCTACTGATGCATTGAAAAAAAGTCATGAAATGATGGAGGGGCATAAAATGGAGTATTTCTTTTTGTTTTTAAGGTATTTAGGACTTGGGATATTATGTGTTTTCACCCTAGGAATAGGACTCTTCTGGTTGTTACCATATATATATGTGTCCAATGCTAAATTTTATGACCAAATAAAAGATGAAATAAGTATTGAGTTTTTAACATAAACCAATCTCCAAAAAGTTAAAACAAATTTGCAGTAAAACTTTAGGTGAAATTTATCAATCAGTAATAATTAAGAGGGCGGAATTAATGAATGTTTATTTTTTGTTAATTTTTTAAATAGAGTGGCTTTCGAAACAATAAGTTTAATATATTTGTAACACAATGAAGAGAATTTTAAATATATCACAATTTCAGGAGTGGATTTTGCTTTGGTTAAAATCTGTTTTTAATAAGGATAAGTTATCTAGGATGTCTACAATTTGTGTTAAAGTAGAAAGACAAAAAAGCCCTTTTGATCATTTACAAAGAAAATAAATATTCAAAATATATAAAGGTGCTTTTTTTATAAAAAGCACCTTTTTTATTACTAATAATTTAAAATCAAAATTATGAAATCAACAATTAAATTTTTTAAATCTGAAATAGTCAAATTTACATCAGTCATTCTACAGAATGCATTGTTTAACAGAGTTAAAACACCCGTTTACACCCCCATATATATAACACCTTGAAATTAAGAATCATGAAAACGAATTACCCTATACATAAATACACCTATAGTTTTAACATCACTAAAAGTGAAGTAAACGAGTACAAAAAACTTTTACCTTCTGTTTTATACGCTAAAATGGAATCTACTGCGAAGCAACTTTTAAAAAGCATGGAAGTGCATAAAAAGATACAGCAACATCTTTTTAAATTGAATGTATTACAAAATGCATATTTAAAAGATAGACTGAAAATAACACATACTATTCAAAAACTTAATGAGCACGAAGTCTTGTTTGCAGTTCTTGTAAATAAAGAAAATAGTACCACGAAAGATATTATTTGCAATGCTATATTTGGATTCACTATAAAAGATAAGGTAAGTTTACACCAAGCCTCTTAATTATATAGCCAATGTTTAAAAGCATGGGCTTTTTGTCTATCTGCATTATAGATTAGAATAGTCTACCTTTGCAGCTTATACATTATTTATGACATTTAAAGATTTAGAGATTATTGCTCCAATTCAAGAAGCACTAGACTCAAAAGGATATACAATACCCACACCAATTCAACAACAAGCCATACCTATTTTATTAGAAGGAAGAGATCTATTAGGTTGTGCTCAGACGGGTACAGGAAAAACGGCAGCGTTTGCTATTCCTATTATACAGCAATTATTTAATAGCTCAAATACTCAAAAAAGACCGAAACATATTAAAGCCCTTATCGTTACTCCAACGCGAGAGTTGGCAATTCAAATTGCTGATAATTTTACGGAGTACTCAAAGAATACACATTTGAAAAATACTGTTATTTTTGGAGGAGTTAAACAGGCTAGTCAAGTAGGGCAGTTAAGACAAGGAATTGATATTTTAATTGCAACACCAGGTCGTTTATTAGATTTAATAAATCAAAGATTGCTTTCGCTAAGACATATTGAACATTTTGTTTTGGATGAAGCCGATCAGATGTTGGATATGGGATTTATTAATGATATTAAAAAAATTCTACGTTTACTTCCTGAGCAGAGACAGTCTTTGTTTTTCTCAGCGACAATGCCTCAGAATATTAAGGACTTGTCTCAAACAATATTGAACAATCATGAAACAGTTACGATTAAGCCAAAACAGGCAACTGCAGAAAAGGTAGGTCAATCTGTTTACTTTGTAAAGAAAAGTGATAAAACAAAGTTATTGATAGACTTAGTAAATGAAAATCCAAACGATACAATAATTGTTTTTTCAAGAACAAAACACGGTGCTGATAAGGTTGTTAAGAAATTGGCACAAGTGGGGATAAAATCAGCAGCAATACACGGAAATAAATCTCAAAACGCAAGGCAAAGAGCCTTAGGAGCGTTTAAAAATGGAGAATTAAATATTCTTATAGCAACGGATATTGCAGCTAGGGGAATTGATGTTTCTGAACTGTCTTTGGTTATTAATTTTGATATACCAAATATTCCAGAAACGTACATACATCGTATTGGAAGAACGGGTAGGGCAGAAGCAAGTGGAAATGCAGTTTCTTTTTGTGATGTTGAGGAAAGAGCATATTTAAGAGATATTGAAAAATTGATCAATCAAAAAATTCCTATTGTAGAAGAACATAGTTACATTGATGATTCCAAAGAATCGAATCAGAAAGCTCCTTCAAAACAAAAGCAACAAGCTAGGCGTAAGGGAAGTGTAAATAAAGGAAGACCTAAAAACAGGTACAGTAAATAGAAAAAATTGTTTTTATTCTAGTGTGAAATTTAAGTTGTTTTTCAATAAATTAGCTAAACATTAGTATTATTAATAATATAATGTTAAATTTGATAACAACTAATATAATTAATTAATAAAATGAGTAAAGGTACAGTAAAATTCTTCAATGAAACTAAAGGATTTGGTTTCATAACTGAAGAAGGGTCAAACAATGAACATTTCGTTCACGTAACAGGTTTAATTGATGAAATCCGTGAGGGTGACGAAGTAGAATTTGAATTACAAGAGGGAAAAAAAGGTATGAATGCAGTAGACGTAAAAGTTATATAAGCACCCATATTTTAAAGTATTAAAAGCCTATCAATTTATTTGATAGGCTTTTTTGTGTTTTTATGTTGCTAGTACGAGTTTAATTAGTTTTTTTTTGCGCTATAGGACTTATAATTTTGACATCATTGAAGGAAATAGCTCCTCTCACGATTCCGTCTATAGTAGTTTTCAGCGCTTCTATTAATTGCATTTTTAGTTGTGACTTATTGTATAATAGACTTACCTCTCTTGCAGGTACGGGGGCTTCAAACTCTCTTAAAAAATGTTTGTCTTCATTAGATAGATCTAAACTATGGAGGTATGGAAGTAAGGTCATTCCTAAATTTTCTTTTGAGAGTTTAATCAATGTATCAAAACTTCCACTTTCTAAACGAAAAGATTTTGCGTTAGGAGAAGAAAAAGAACTGCACATATTTAAGATACTTTCTTTAAAGCAATGTCCATCTTTTAAAAGTAAAATATCATCTGAATCTAATTCATTTACAGTTAGTTTTTTTTTATGAGAAAGTTTGTGATAGTCTGGTACAAACCCAATAAATGGTTCATAATATAGTGGTTTTTCTTTTATTTTTGGGTTTTCTAAAGGGGTAGCCGCAATCGCAGCATCAATATGACCGTCAATTAGCTTTTTAATACATTCTTCTGTTGTCAACTCTTCAATTTGAAGATTTACTTTTGGGTATTTATTATTAAAGGTTTTTAAAAACATAGGAAGTAGCGTTGGCATAATTGTCGGAATTATTGCTATTTTAAATTCGCCTCCTATATATCCCTTTTGTTGATCAACAATATCATTAATTCTATTGCTTTCTTCTACAATCGTTTTTGCTTGAATAACAATTTTCTCTCCTATTTCTGTTAAGGAAATAGGTTTTTTGGCTCGATTGAAAATAATGATATCTAATTCGTCTTCTAGTTTTTGAATTTGCATACTTAAAGTAGGCTGTGTAACAAAACAATGTTCAGAAGCGACCGTAAAGTTCCTGTGTTCAGCGACTGCTAAAATGTACTTTAATTGAGTAATAGTCATAGTATAATTATTTACGATAAAAATAGTAAAAACTATTGGTTTTATTTATATGGTATTCCCAAATTAAAGTAGAGTCAATGTCTAAGAATAATAATGTTAAAAGAAAGTGAATTAGAGATCAGGTTTTTTTTGCCAAAATTCTCGTTGTTTGTTTAAAACATCTTCATGTTCTTTATATTCTTTTAAAGAAATAACTTTTAGGAAAGAAGGATGTTGTTCGATTCCCATTTCAATTAACTTTACGATATCATCAAAAGAATCGTTTTCGTAGTCAATATCTAAAGGTTTTTTGATTACCATACTTTGTAAGACACCTCGTTTTTTTATCAAGAGTCCTTTTTTATCAAATGAACGTCTAAATCCATCAATCACAATAGGAATAACGATTGGTTTATACGTTTTAATAATATGAGCGGTTCCTCTTCGAATAGGATTAAAAGGTTTTGTAGTTCCTTGTGGAAATGTAATTACCCAGCCGTCATTTAATGCAGTTCCAATATTACTAATATCAGACATTTTAACTTGTCTGTTAATGTTTTTTCCTTCGCTTCTCCATGTTCTTTGAATCGATATAGATCCCATATAAGCAAATATTTTTGGTAAAATACCCGATTTCATTGTTTCTGCGGCAGCTATATAATACATATTCATTTTTGGATTCCATATGTACCCAATATTATTGATTGTATCAACCCTTCCTTTTAAAGAAGCATTAAATACATGATACATGGCAGCAACATCAGCAAAATAAGTTTGGTGGTTGGCAACAAACAAAACATTAGAATGAGGTAAGTCTCTTATAATTTCAGATCCTTCGATCTGTAACTTATTAAAACCATTATATCTTCTATGTGAAATAACACCAACAATTCTGATGAGCCATCTTTTTAAAAATAAAACATGACCAAAAGGATTTTTTTTAATGAATTTCATTGAGATTTTTTTGTTATTTTATGCTATCAAATTTACAAAAAGAAATGGGTTTTATAGTCTTTTTATGAGTTCTTTAATCTCGCTGATTATCATTGCAGTAGCTCCCCAAACCATATGATTGCTGAAATAATAATAAGGTATACTTGCCTTTTCGGCATAAAAAGTCTTTTTAGTGTTAACATGAATTAAGGAGTCATCTAATAGTTCTGTAAGAGTAACTTCAATCATTTGATGCACTTCATGATTTTGTTTGAACACAGGGGGATTTTCGGTAATTCCGATAAAAGGGGTGACTAAAAAATTACTGGGAGGAATATATACATCCGTAATTTCTCGAAGCAATTTGATTTCCGATTTATTAATGCCTATTTCTTCAAAGGTTTCACGCAATGCTGTTTCTGATAAATTACTGTCATTAGGTTCTTGTTTTCCTCCAGGAAAGCTTACTTGAGCAGAATGAGTTCCTTTGTACACGGGTCTTAAAGTTAGAGCAAAACAAGTTTCTCCTATTAAATTTGGATAGAATAGTGCGAGAACTGCAGCTTTTTTTGGCTGTTTAGAGTTCGGTTCTTTTTTTAATGTTTTTTTTCGTTCATCTGGAGCCATTTTGTAATGATCCATTTCTCCTCCAAGAACTGTTTTTTTAATAGAATTAGATAAATTTAAAAAGTTTTGATGCAGCATAAATAAACTTTAAAGTGCTCTAAAAGTACAAATTAATAAGTTAATTGTTTGAACTTTTATATATTTGTAACGTTTGTTACACAGATAAATTATTATTTTCTATTCCTTTGTGTCATGATAAAATTTATAAAAAAACATTGGAATAATATATTGTTTGTTGGGGTTATCTTTTTTGTGTTAAATACCTCTACAAAGGAGTGGCTTATTAAAACCTTAGCATTCTCTCCTTCCGTCAGTTCTAAAGAAATTGTATTACGTGATTATAATTGGAGATTGGATGGGATTAATACTGAGAATATTGAGTTTTCTGATTTAAAGAACAAAGTGATATTTGTTAATTTCTGGGCAACTTGGTGTGCTCCTTGTCGAGCTGAAATGCCTGATATTCAAATGCTGGTTAACAAATATAAAGACAAAGTCGCTTTTGTATTTGTAACCCAAGAATCAGAAAAGGAGGTAGTTGATTTCATGAAAAAGTACAATTATGATTTGCCTGTTTATCATTCTGTTACAAGTATTCCAAAAGAGTTAAACACAACAAATAGTATTCCTAATACTTATGTAATTAATAAAAAAGGTAAAATAGTGATTCATGAAACTGGGGCGGTAAACTGGGACAGTGATACTTTTTTTGAGTTAATGGAAGCTTTATTGAAAGAGTAAATTATTTATCTCTATTGATATATAATGTTGCTTTTGCTCCTGTGGCTAAATTCCACTGATTTGACATTAATACGTTACCTAATTCGTCAAATATCATAAATGCAGCAGTATTTGGTCCATATTCTCCTTGATTTAGTGCAACAAAAGAGACTGTATTCACTCCTTCCATTAGATTGATTATGAATTGCTGATAATTTTTTGTGAGTACGACATTCCTGACTCTTACTTCTCCGTCTACTACAATAGATACAGTATCACCATCTGGATAGGCAAAGTCTCTACACATAATTGTAATATATTCACTTTTTGTATTTACTGAACCTAAGTCTTTATCAACGATAGGTAATTTGTTAGAGATGGCGTCCATTTCAGTTTTTAGTCGTTGCCGATAATATTTTTCTTTGTCAACAATACCTTTGTTCTTTAAGTCTTTTAGTTCCTGATTGGCAATTTGTTGTTGCATTATCCTATTTAAAGTTTGTTCAAATTTTTCTTGCTGGTCTTGAGGGTTGATAAACTCAAAAGCTTCATCTGAACTGTTTGGAAGAGAAGGGATATTGAAATCGATATTGTCATCAAAAGAACCCGGCTGCATGGATTCTATTTGTGCATTCGTTATAGTAAGAAAACCTAAAATAAAAATAAGGTTTGCTAATAAAGTACGACTGTTATATAAACTCATTTTCTTCATTTATTAAACAAAATTAGGCTTTTGATTTTTTAAAGTTGTTAATAATTTCAAAAATATTTATTTGGAAAAACCTTGAAAATTCAAGCGGTTTAGGTGAGTCATATAGTTTTCTATTTGAAAATAGTTGTGTAAGTTTGTCACTTCACACTAAAAAATAAATTTAGAACTTTTATGAAAGTATGTATTGCTGAGAAACCGAGTGTTGCAAGAGAAATTGCGACTATATTAGGAGCAAATCAGCGACATGATGGCTATTTCGAGGGGAGTGGTTATCAGGTTACTTGGACTTTTGGTCATTTGTGTACTTTGTTTACACCTGATGATTATAAACCTCATTGGAAGCGTTGGGATTTAAATACATTGCCAATGTTACCTGAGAAGTTTGATATAAAATTGGTTGGTAATGAAGGAGTTCAAAAGCAATTTAATACCATCAAAAAACTTTTTGACAAGGCAAATGTTGTTATCAATTGTGGGGATGCTGGTCAGGAAGGAGAATTGATTCAGCGTTGGGTCATCAAACAAGCAAATTATACTGGAAGAGTAGATCGATTATGGATTTCTTCTCTAACGCCAGAAGCTATTAAAGAAGGTTTTCAAAACTTGAAAAGCGGAACAGATTACGATAATTTATACTATGCAGGTAGTTCACGTGCGATTGGTGATTGGTTGTTAGGAATGAATGCAACTCGGCTGTATACATTAAAATATGGTGCTCAAAAACAGGTGCTTTCTGTAGGTAGAGTTCAGACACCTACACTTGCAATGTTGGTAAATCGGTTTAAAGAAATCTTATATTTTGTACCCAAACCATATTGGGAGTTACAAACAGAATATAGAAATACGGTTTTTAATAATGAACAAGGTCGGTTTTTAAAGAAAGAAGATGGAGAAACGACTTTAAATAAAATAAAAGATGCACCTTTTAAAATTATATCTGTAACCAAGAAAAAAGGAAAGGAGTATGCTCCTAAACTATTTGATTTAACAGGACTTCAGGTGTATTGTAATACAAAGTTTGGGTATACAGCTGATCAAACGTTAAAGATTATTCAAAAACTATACGAACAAAAATTAGTTACTTATCCAAGAGTAGATACTACTTTTTTGCCAGATGATGTTTTTCCGAAAATTTCTGGAATATTAGATAAACTAACTCAGTATGCTCATTTAACTACGGCACTAAAAGGTAAAACTTTAAAAAAATCAAAAAAAGTATTTGATTCAAAAAAAGTGACGGACCACCATGCTATAATTCCAACAGGTATGGAAAGTCAACTTGGTGATTATGATCAAAATGTTTATGATATCATTGCACGTAGGTTTATTGCGGTTTTTTATCCAGAATGTGAAGTATCTAACACCGCTGTTATTGGAGAAGCAGCAAAAATAAATTTTAAAGCAACGGGTAAAGAGATTTTATCCAAAGGATGGCGAGTGGTATTTGAGAGTTCGAAAACAAAGACAACTCATAAAGATGAGGTCTTGATGCCAACTTTTTCTAATGGTGAATCAGGAGTGCACAGTCCTTCTTTTTCTGAAAAAACGACCAAACCACCTAAAAATTATACAGAAGCAACTTTGCTAAGAGCCATGGAAACCGCAGGGAAGCAAGTAGAGGATGATGAGTTGAGAGATTTGATGAAAGCGAATGGTATAGGTCGACCTTCTACAAGAGCAAATATTATTGAAACTCTTTTTAGAAGAAAATATATAGAACGTAATAAAAAATTGCTTATACCCACCAATATGGGAGTTCAATTGATTGATACTATTCAGAATGAATTGTTAAAATCGGCCGAATTAACTGGACAATGGGAAAAACAATTAAAGGAAATAGAGGAAGGAAATTACAGTGCTGTCCAATTCATTAATAATATGAAGAAAATGGTTGATGATTTGGTCGTTGAGGTTCGTATGGAAAATAGCACTAGACGATTTTCAACTACGCAAGATACTGTTGTAGTGAAACCAGAAAATAAAACAAATAAAACAGGTTTAATAGGTTCAATATGTCCAAAATGTAAGAAAGGAACTTTGTTAAAAGGAAGCTCTGCATATGGATGTGCTGCGTATAAAACGGGATGTAATTTTAGATTGCCTTTTGAGTTTTTAGGAAAGAAAATTTCTGAAAATCAATTTAAGAGACTGTTGTCAAAAGGAGCAACAGTATTGTTAAAAGGATTTAAACAAGGGGGAATCAAAATAAATGCGACAGTAGCTTTTAATGATGAGTTTGAATTGCTTATAAAGCCAGAAAAAGTAAAGACACATAGCAAATCGGGTGCTTTAATTTGTCCAAAATGTAAAAAAGGAGAAGTTATAAAAGGAAGTGCTTCTTATGGTTGTTCTGCTTATAAAACGGGCTGTAATTTTAGATATACTTTTGATACCATACGTGCAAATGCACAAGGAAAAACAATGACCAAAGAGTTGGTGGAGCAACTTTTACAAAAAGGAATATAATGCAAAAGCGACTTTTAATTATTGGAAGTGTATGGCCAGAACCAAATTCTTCGGCTGCAGGTACGAGAATGATGCAGTTGATTGATGTTTTTTTAGGCGAAAATTATAAAATTATTTTTGCTACTTCAACTTCGGAAAGTGAATATCGTTATCCATTAGAAGAATTGGGCATTCTGATTAAAAGAATTGCATTGAATAATAAAAGTTTTGATATTTATATTAAAGAATTAGAACCCGAGTTGGTTTTGTTTGATCGTTTTATGACAGAAGAACAATTCGGTTGGAAAGTTGAAAAATATAGTCCTAAATCCATTAGGATATTAGATACGGAAGACTTGCACTGTCTTAGAAAGGGAAGACAGCAAGCTTTTAAGGAAAAGCGAAGTTTTTCGAATGAAGATTTACATTCTGAGTTAGCAAAAAGAGAAATAGCAAGTATTTATAGAAGTGATCTAAGCTTGATGATTTCTGATTTTGAGATGGGTTTATTACAGTCTTATTTTAAAGTACCTGAAAACTTACTCTGTTATATTCCTTTTTTATTAGAGCCTGTTTTAACAAAAAAGCAAGAAGGTTTTATGAAGTTTGGAGAACGTTCTAATTTTGTTACGATTGGAAGTTTTAGGCATAAACCAAATTGGGATAGTATTCTCTATTTAAAAAATGAAATTTGGCCTGTTTTAAGAAAAAAATTACCGCATTCCGAAATGCATATTTATGGGTCTTATCCACAAGAAAAAGCAATGAAATTGCACAAACCTGCTGATAATTTTTTTATAAAAGGCTGGGTAAATAATGCGTCAGAAGTGCTAGAAACAGCAAAAGTTGTATTGGCTCCTTTGCGTTTTGGAGCTGGGCTAAAAGGCAAGTTTATAGATGCGATGTTAAATGGGACTCCCAATATAACTACAGCTATTGGAGCGGAAGCGATGCATGAAAATACTGAATGGTCTGGACTAATAGCAGATGATACAAATGCAATTATAGCTGCTGCTGAAAAATTATATACAAATAAACCACTTTGGATACAATGTCAGAAAAATGGATTTGAGATTATTGAAAAATGTTATTCAAAATCGAAATATTCCATAATAATGATGTCTCGTTTGAATTTAATTCAGTTAGATATAACCAAACATAGAGCTACAAATTTTATTGGAAGTATGTTGTTATTTCACACCATGAGGAGTACGGAATTTATGTCTCGATGGATAGAGGAGAAGAATAAATAATATCCATAAAACACCATACTTATTTGACTTTTTTTAGAATAGTTTCCAAAGATACATTAAGTCAATCATAACTCTGTTTTTTAACAGCAAGACAAGTGGAATACTAGTGTTTTTGCTCACCCTAATTTATCTTGGGAAAGAGGAACTAATGAAAATATGAACGGACTAATTAGACGCTTTTTTCCCAAAGGAACAGACTAAGGTCATCGAAAAAGAACTAAAAATAGTTCAGGGTAAACTTAATAGACCAAGAAAGAGACACTCGAGTATAGGTCACCAAGTGAGGTGTTTAAAATGGAATTAATAAACTTTAAATCATAAAAAAAAGGATAATAATATTAGGGCTAGTGAAATAGAATAACTCGACGAAAGAGAGTTATTCTATTTCAATAATGCCAGGTTTTAAACAACAAAACAAACTTGTATTTGAGTAATTTATTTAACCAAAAACATTAATGGTTTGTTACGTTAGATCCTTGAATACAAGTCATATAAAGTAAAAACCACAATAAAACACGCCATGTACAAAGTCAAGATTTAAAAAATATTACGAATCCATTAGATTTAATTGTAAAACAATTAGAACGACGTGAAAAAATTAATTAATTTTGACCGTAAACAATGATAGATATACATCGTTATCATGCAGCTGACACAGTTATTCGATGTATTTTATATACATATAACTAGTTGTGCATAATATGAAAAACACATTGAAAATAATATTATTAATTTGTATTCTGACTTTATCCAACTCTTGCCGAACTCAAAAAAACGCTGAATCTGACTCGGTTTCGGAATTGCCAAAAGAACTCTTCCAACGTTGGAAATTGGAATACGGAATGGCTAATGGCGAAAAAATAAGCGGACTTCCAAAATCACCAAATAATGACTACGAATTCAAACGGAATGGAGAATATCTTCTTTACAATGAAGATGAAACATTTATGACTGGAACGTGGAATTATAATAGTGACGAAAAAATTATATACACGAAGCGTGACGATGGAGAAATAAATGGAAAAATAGCGGATTTCAAAGCGAAAAGTATAACTCTGATTCCCGCGGGAAAGTCAGTTGAGGGAACTCCATTTGAAAACTTTAGATTTTATTATGTGCCGAAAACTGAATAAAAATACTATGCACAACAAAGTATATAAAACATAGCTAATAAGTACTAAACCCAAAGGTCTGAGCTTATTTACAAAGTTCCGCCAAATTTTTAATTTGGCTTTTAAAATTGAAAAGATAAAAACAAAATATAAAAATTTGGCTCTGTACTTAACCCGAAATTAATCGTATTTTTATACGCTACGTTTCATATACAGAACGTTCTATGCCATTAAAAAAAACTTATGCCGAAAACAATAATTCAAGGATTTAACGAACTACATACTAAATTAACACCAAGTTCTTTTGAATCTAAAGCTGTGCAAACACACAGAGCTTCAATTAAAAGTTGTCTTGAAAATAATTTTGGTATGACAAACTTTTTCAAAACAGGTTCTACTGGAAATGGAACCAGTATAAGTGGATATAGTGACACGGATTATTTCGCTAGTATTCCAACTGATAAATTAAAAAAAGATTCGTCTGTTTCATTAAGAGAACTTAAAGAAGCGTTACATAAACGTTTCCCAACAACAGGTGTATATGTTGACAGTCCAGCTGTTGTTTGTCCTTTTGGAACTTTAAAATCTGAATCTACAGAAATTGTGCCAGCGGATTACCTAAAGCAAGTAAACGGGAGTAACATATATGATATTCCAGATGGAAACTCTGAATGGATGAATGCAGGACCAACTGCACACAACAAATATGTTTCAGATGTAAATAAAAAGTCAGGAAATAAAGTAAAACCTCTAATTAGGTTTTTAAAGGCTTGGAAGTATTATTGTAATGTTCCAATTTCCTCATTTTATTTAGAAATAAAAACTGTAAAATACGCAGAAAAAGAAACTTCTATTGAATACTCTTATGATATAAGAAAAATTATAGCAATACTTTATGATACCGATTTGTCCGCAGTTATAGACCCTACAGGAATTTCGGGTTATATACACGCTTGTTCCTCAGATGCAAAAAAGAAAGATGCTATTTCAAAATTAAAAACAGCTAAAACAAGAAGCGGAAATGCACGCATAGAGCAAAATAATGAAAATATTAAAGAAGCATTTGAATGGTGGGATAAATTCTTTAATGGGAAATTTCCTTCATATTACTAAATTTTTATGAATACATTATTAAAAGACCAAAACAGTAAACCACTAATTAGGTTACTAAAAGCACAAAGAATAGCTTACGATAATGCTAAGCAATATCAATTTATTGATTTAGTAAGTGTGTTAATTGCTTTATCTCCTACAGCACTCCTTTTTGTTGATTTTAAAGAGGTTGACCCTAACCTTTCTGAAATGTCAAAATTGTCTAAAATCACTTCCATAATAGCGGTAATTGGTGTTTTATGGACTTTGTTATCCATTTTTGCTCAAAGCATAATGGATAGACAAACAAAAGAAGGAGCTATTATACAAGACCAATTTGATTCAACACTTTTCAAACTTGACAGAAATAAAATACTTGTTGAGAAATGGATTGAAACGAGCCAAATTGTATCTTTAAGTAAAAAGTATAAAAAGGAAGACCTCAAGGATTGGTATTCCATAAACATACCTGATAATATAGATAATGATGCATCTGTTTTATTAGCTTATAAATGCAACTCGATTTTTGCAAAAGCACAAAGAAAAAAATATGTTATTTTTATTCAAGTTATGATATTCCTTTATTATGGTATCCTTCTTAGTTTATCATTTGTAAATGAAATTCTTGTTTTTGATTTAATTCTTTTATTTGCACCTTCAACTCCTGCTTTAATTTTTGCTACTTTAACAATTAAAGCCCAAAAGGGTATTTTAAGCAATTATGAAAAAATAAATAACTTAGTTGAAAATCTATTTTCAGAATATAAAACAACTAAAAAAGTTCCAAGTAAATCGGAATTAAGACAAATTCAAGATTTATTTTATACACAACGTTTAATCGCTAGTAAAGTCCCAACTTGGTTTTACAGAATATTCAAAAGTAATACAGAAGACATAGTAAATGAATCTATTTCGATAATGACAAATGAATAAAACGGCATAGAACAATGTATAAAAAACAGAGGGCATTTGTACTAACTCCAAAGTTCTGTGTTTGTTTACAAAGTCCGCTAAATATAAAATTTGGCATTTAAGTAAAAAAATAAAAGCAAAATATTTATATTTAGCTAAGTAATAAACTGAAACGATAGAGCTTACTTATTGCCCTCCGTTTCTTATACTAAACGTTGGCAACAAGCAAAAAAATGCATTCAAAACAAAAACAACTTCAAAATCGTGGATATGTAGAAAAAGGAGTTGAATCTGAGTTTACAACTATTGTGTTTGACAAAAAAATTGAATTGCTTGAGAGCAAAATAGCAACCGAACGTACTTTAGGAGCTAGATTACTTATTGAGAATAAAACGAAAACTACAGTTGATTATCTTATAAAAGCATTGACTCTTGAAAAAAAGCTGTATTCAAAAATTGAGATTTGTAATACACTATCTGAGTTGAATGAAATTGCAATAAAACCGTTAATAAAGTATTTAGCGAAAATTGGAACCAATCAACACAAAACAGTTCCCGAAAAACCGTTTTTAAAAGATAGTTATCCTTTACCGAGAGATATTGCAAGTCGGACTTTAGTAACAATAGGAAAAAAAGCAATGCCTGAATTATTAAAAGAATTGAATTCAGATAATAAAAGTGCTTTAAGTGAGCTTATTGATACTATTGGACACATAAATTACTATTCTAATACCGAAAATATTTACGAACCTTTAAAATCTAGCTATAATCGGAATAAAACGGAGGACTTAATAAAGTGGAAAATAATCCGAGCATTTAGTGGAGTAAATGAAAGTTACGCGTTTCTGAAAACACTTCAAGACGAAATGAAAAACAAAAGGTTGGAAAATGAAATTAATAGAAGTTTACGTTTAATTAAGCTGAGAAAAAGCCAGTTGCCAACACTGTATAAGATTAATGCGGGTTTTTGGGCTTTTTCGAAGGTTTTTTTGTGTTTGCATTGTCCGCTTAAACTTATTTGAGTATTTTTAGTCCGATTAAGATAAAAACATAAAATAAGTATAAGCTACGTGCAACAGT
>NZ_JBAHZZ010000198.1:0-5067 GCF_037132785.1 Flavicella sp.
CTAAAAACTAAAGGAAAATGAACCAAAAAATAGATCCATAACTAACATAAACAATGAAAATAAGAAAAAAAATATAAATTTTAGATTTAAAAAGTCAAAATTGAAATCTAAAAATGAAAAGAGCATTATGCAACGGTCTTAGATTCTTTTTTAGTTGTTTTTTTATATAAAAAAACCCCATCAAAATTAACTGATGGGATTTTAACTTATTAAACTAAGAGATTAATTTCTTGATTCTCTTGGTTTTCTGTCGTCTCTTCGGTTATCTCGTCCACGATTATCTCTACCTCTAGAGTTATCTCTAGGTGGTCTAGCAACATATCCTTCTGGCTTCTCTAACAAAGCTTTACGAGATACTTTTTCTTTACGTGTTTTAGGATCTTGTCCGAAGTACTTAACTTCAAATTCATCACCCATATTTACAACATCAGTTACATTTTCAGTACGTTCCCATGCTAATTCACTAACATGTAATAATACTTCATTACCTGGAGCGTCTAAGTACTCTACTACTGCACCAAAATCTAACATTTTAATGACTCTTACTTTATAAGTATCTCCTCTTGTAGGTTTGAAAATAATAGAATCAATTTTCGCTAATACAGCGTCGATTCCTTCACTTCCAGTTCCTAAAATTTCAACAATACCTTCTTCAGTAATAGGATCTTCATTAATAACGATAGTACAGCCAGTAGATTTTTGTAATTCTTGAATTACTTTTCCTCCAGGCCCAATCAAAGCACCAATAAATTCATTAGCAACTCTTCTTGTGATCATTTTCGGTGAATGAGATTTAACATCTGCATTCGGTTGAGAAATAGTTTCCGTAATTTTATCTAAGATATGTAAACGTCCTTCACGAGCTTGTTTTAATGCATTTACTAAAATCTCGTAAGACAATCCTTTTACTTTAATATCCATCTGACAAGCAGTAATACCGTCTGCTGTTCCTGTTACTTTAAAATCCATATCCCCTAAATGATCTTCATCACCTAAAATATCAGATAATACAGCATAACGATCACCGTCAGAAATTAATCCCATAGCAATTCCTGAAACTGGTTTTATCATTTGAACACCTGCATCCATCAATGCCATTGTTCCAGCACAAACAGTTGCCATAGAAGAAGAACCGTTAGATTCTAAAACTTCAGACACAACTCTTACTGTATAAGGACATTCATCAGGAATCATTCCTTTTAATGCTCTTTGAGCTAAGTTTCCGTGCCCTACTTCTCTACGCGAAGTTCCTCTTAAAGGTCTTGCTTCACCTGTACAAAATGGAGGGAAATTATAGTGTAAATAAAATCTCTCTTCACCTTCGTTTGTTGGTGAGTCGATAATATTTGCATCTCTAGATGTTCCAAGAGTAACTGTAGCTAATGCTTGTGTTTCTCCACGAGTAAAGATTGAAGAACCATGTGTAGATGGTAAATAATCTACTTCACACCAGATAGGTCTGATATCTGTAGTTTTTCTTCCGTCCAAACGTAAACCTTCACTTAATGTTAATTCACGTACTGCCGATTTTTGTGCTTTATTGAAATATTTTCCAATTAAGTCACCATATTCAGCTATCTCTTCTTCAGTGAAAGATGCTTTTAAAGTTTCTTTAACTTCAGCAAATGCTTCTGTTCTTTCTACTTTAGAAGTACCTCTTTTAGCAATATCATAACATTTTTGATATACTGCGTCGTTAATTTTTGAAGCTAATTCTTCGTTATCATTAGCAACTTCATATTCACGAGTTTCTTTTTTCCCAAAAGCTTCAGCCAATCTAACTTGAGCAGCACATTGAAGTTTAATTGCTTCATGTCCGAATTTAATAGCCTCTGCCATTTCTTCTTCACTACACTCATCCATTTCACCTTCTACCATCATTACTGAATCAGCAGAAGCCCCAATCATCATATCAATATCAGCTTCAGCCAATTGAGTTTTGTTTGGGTTAATGATAAATTCTCCATTTACTCTTGCTACACGAGCTTCAGAAATTGGAGTTTCAAAAGGAATATCACTTAATTGAATTACTGCAGATGCAGCTAATCCAGCTAATGCGTCTGGCATTACATCTTCGTCATGAGACATTAATTGAATCATTACTTGTGTTTCTGCATGGTAATCCTTTGGAAATAATGGACGCAATACACGATCAACTAAACGCATAGTTAGTACTTCAGCATCACTCGGTCTTGCTTCTCTTTTAAAGAAACCTCCTGGATATTTACCTGCTGCTGCAAATTTTTCTCTATAATCTACTGTAAGTGGTAAAAAATCTACATCACTTTGTTTGTAGTTCGATACAACGGTACACAACAACATTGCTTTTCCCATTTGTACAACAACGCTTCCATGAGCTTGTTTTGCTAATTTTCCTGTTTCTAGCGAGATTGTTCTTCCATCTCCAAGGTCGATAACCTCTTTAAATACTTTTGGAATCATACTTTAAATTTCTAAATTTTGTTACTAAAAAATGTCTGTGTGTTGTTTTGGGGTTGTTGAATTCCCAGTGGAGTAATCATTCGGAGTACCAAAAATAAAAAAGAGGCAATCAATATTGCCTCTTTTTTCAGCTTTTATTTTCTCAAACCTAATTCCTTGATAATTGCACGGTATCTTACGATATCTGTTTTGATCAAGTAATCAAGTAAACTTCTACGTTTTCCAACTAATTTAACTAGTGAACGCTCTGTATTGTAATCTTTACGATTGCTTTTTAAGTGTTCTGTTAAATGGTTGATTCTTTGTGTAAACAAAGCGATTTGACCTTCTGAAGATCCTGTGTTTGTTTCAGATCCTCCGTGTTTTTTGAAAATCTCTTTTTTTGCTTCTGATGTTAAATACATGCTAACATTAAATTTAATTATTAATAATTTTTATGTATTGATAATGTGTGTTATCAAGGTTGCAAATATACTATTATTTTTCGTTGAAACAATTTGTTTTAGTCTTTATATATAGGACTAAACACTTTTAGTATTATTAGAATCAATAGTTTAAGTTCCTCTCTATAATTATTATGAAATTAATGTCAATTACCAATCCCATCCTTAACAATTAAAAAAAGAGCTAAATTCAAGCCTTATACCAAATAAACTTCAAAATGATTGATTAAATTAGTTTCTATTTCCTTTATATTTCAATATAAAATAGAACAGTAACCTTGGCTATTCTTATGTTTTTTATTTCATTTAAAGAAAAAAATATTTCAAATTTATAATCAACCAATCTGAAATTCATTTGGTATTATAATTTTAACCCCCTAAAAAAGATCGTAATAATGTCGAGATGTGTTATAGTTCTTTCACCTTCAATTAAAGCTATTTCACACAGTTTTGATAATTTTCAAGAGAAGTTGTTTCTATCTTTGACAGTATAAATAAAATGAAAATTTATATTGGTTACTATTTTTGAAATGGGATATAGTTTTAATGATTGCTGTAAGAGTTGTTAGGTTCTCTTTCTGCTTATAAATTATAAAGTCTTTCAAAATTAAAAATCCTGATTATTAAGTTAATCAGGATTTTATTATGTATAATCCAAAGAAAATTGAAGAATAAGTTCCCCCGTTTTAACAGGAAAACAACCTATGGAATGTTATTTATATTTGGTTTATTGAATAGTTAGTTGTTGTAGCCTCGATAAACAAGTATCATTTCAGAATTCTTAAAATATTTGACATTAAACTTCGATAAGAAATTCTTATAAATATGGACAAATGGGAAGGGGACTTATTAGTTATTTACGTTCTTGTTTTATTTTTCTTCTTAAAAACTTGTTCCTGCGCCAATAACTAAATTAGGTTCCCACTGATCATATGGTGAGTTTTTGTCATTTATCATATCAAATAAAACATGGACAGAAATCCAAGAACGGTTACTTACTCTTTTTCTTATTCCAGCACCAGCCCATAAATAAGGAACCCATTCTCGACTTGTTTGATTTGCTATTGTTGTTTGTTCATAACTAAAGGCTTCAGGAGCTACATGTAAATAGATGTCGCTAAATGCAAACCATCGTAAAAAAGTTCCAATTCCGTAATTGTGATATTCATAACTATTACTCCCAAATTTTTGTTTTGAATAGGTATAATAGAATTTTACACCTGTATATAATGAAGGGCGTAAACGATAACCAATTGTTGGGGCAATAGTAATAGATGTATAGTTTCCAAAAGTTGCACCAAAGGTACCTCCAAAATAGAGTTTTTTAACAAATGGTATAGCAGATTTTTTTTCGTTTTCATGTTTCGCCTTTTGGGTAGTCTGTGTACTTTGGGCGGGAGTTGTTTCTTTAGGTTGTATAACTTGTGTACTTGTAGCTGGAATAACGACTTGGTTTATTTTTTTAGCTTCTTCTGGAATTTTGTTGTTGATTTCATTCTCGTTTTGCGCCTGTGCAAAAAAAGTGAAGAATATAATTACTAAGGCAACTAGCTTTTTCATATAAGTTAATTTTGAGTAAATATACAAACTAAGAACTATAATTCCAGGGCAAACTCACACTTTTATGTTTAGCACTTTTAAAAGGTAATGATGATTCCACCCCGCTTTAAGTCTCTTTCCAGCAACACCTTGTTTTTTAGTTTTTTCATTTTTCAATAGATTTAGTGCTATCTTAAGTAATATTGAATAATTTTGAGCTGCGTTGTTCTTTCTCTTTCTTGAAGCATCTTCTGAGAAAGCAACATCTAATATCCAATGTAATTTGTTTTCCACTCCCCAATGTGAACGAATATGACCCTGGAGGTTTACCGCTTTATCTTGTAAACTAGAAATATAATAACGGATGGACTTTTCTATTGATTTATCACTGTTTTTGAACTCCCTTATGCTTTCTATCTTTATAACCTGAGTCAGTTTATTCCATTTGTTATCAGGATTTTGAATAAACTTACTGAGTTAGTCATTTAGTTTCTGTATCTTAGTGTCATTAAATATAACAGATATGGATGTTTTTCAAGGTCAAAATATACTGAGTTTTATAAAAGAACTACCAAATGATGAAGCTTGTAAAGCTTATTTGGCAAAAATAAAATGGTCTGAAGGTTTTATATGTAGTAAATGT
>NZ_JBAHZZ010000199.1:0-10563 GCF_037132785.1 Flavicella sp.
ATGTAGGATTTTGATTTTTTTTCATCTAAAAGAGTCTCAATTTATACTCTTTCTTTACGAGTAAGTCGTCTATGTTTTTTTACTGCCATTTTACAAATCTATAAATTTAGATTTGTTGCGTTAAGTTATTGAATGGAGGAAGCTTTAAAAGTTTGGCTTAAAATTTTAAAAACTGGTCGTGAAGCTCCATAATTGACCAATAGTTTTTCCGTCATTTGTATCAATAGCTTCTACTTTCCAATAATAGTTAGAATTAGAGTCGATAGTTATTTCAGTAGATGTGTCTGAAATATTTGTTAAAACTAAAATAGGGTTCTCTGTTTTTCCTATATAAAGATTGTAAACAAGATTGTCATTATCTATGTCTGAGCAATTCCATTCTAAAATTATTCTGTCTGAATCTAAACTAGCTTCCATTTTAGGAGCTACCAATTCAGGCATAAAAGGGAGGTTATTTTCTAATCCGATGCTTTCTGTATAGAGATTCCATATTTCTGAAAAATCGCTTTTATTTCCTTTACTATCAATAGCCTGGACTCTCCAGTAATAAGCAGTTTCCTTTTCTAATTGTAAGTTCTTTAGGGTTCCTATAATTGTTCCGCTTTTAACAATAGCATTAAACATATTGTCAGTAGAAACCTGATAATAGTAATTGACTTCATCTCCTTCGTAATCAGTCGAACTCGCCCATTCGAAATCTAAATTATCAGAAGTGCATAATTGATTGTTACTTGGATTTAAGAGACTAGGTATGTCTGGAGCTTCATTTATTTGGTTTGTTTCAGTTGATTCATCTTGACTACATGAAACAATAAATAATATACTTAAGGTATAGAGTAAATTCTTCATGTTGTTATTTTTTTATTAATTTGATTGTGTTTGTAGATTTTCCAATCGTTTTGATAAAGTAAATACCGTTAGAAAGACTGGTTAAATCTAGATTTATAATTCCATTTTTTATAATAGAATTGTCTGAGTAAACCGTTTTCCCAGTCATATCTATTACCTGAATACTAACGTTTTCTGTTATGATATTTTCGAAAATCAAAGTGATATTACCTTTACTCGGATTTGGATAGGCCGTAAAAGTGCTGTTTGTAATAATAGTTTTGTTTAAGATTCCTTCACAATTATTTGCAGATTCAATAATTAATTGATCTCCCACTTTTGTGGCAATATTAAAATTGGATTCACTGGTGGTTTTTGTATTTATATTGTTTAGAAGTACTTTATAAGGGGCTGTACCCGTTAAAATATTGATGTTTGTAATGATGTTATTTCCATTTATTTTACTTGTGATTTTCCCTGACAAGTCGCTTCCAGCTTCAATTGTTAATTCATAACATTGTTCAAAACTGGGGTCTTGTTCAGTATAGATACACAATTGGTAAGTGTTTGCAGTGATGTTTTTAATAATTAATTCTGTTTGAAAATTGTATTCTTCTCCATTAAAAAGAGCAGTAAAATTATAGTTTTTAACGGAGTTAATTGTCAGTATTCCATTATCCTGTCCCGCACAAGTTTCACTTGTAGTTTTTATAGTAAAATTTTCTGTATCTAAAGTAAAAAGTGCACAGCCATTTTCATCAACCACAGCACCTTCAAGAGTATTAGGACATAAATCTAATAGATCATTTATACCATCATTATCACTATCGTCATTTTCTGTTCCTCCTCTAGGATCATAAACTTTTTTAGTGGTATATAATTTATATTGCCCTGCGTCTAAGTTTATTGTTTGGTTTGTACTGCTAAGTTCTAATATTTCACCAGAGAAGTATTCATACCAAGTACCTGTTTGAGTAAAATTTATGTCAATCTCAGAATTTTCGATATCAAAATTCCCTAAAACAATGGCATCCATTTCTGTACCATTTAAAGTGATTGATTTTAAAAGTTCTGAGGTGTTTAAGCTAAAATCATTTGTGTTAAAAACTTCGTGTTTGTTTTTAAAAGCAATAAATGTACTCCAAGTATCATAAATGTGTTTTCTATTTACATTAGTAAAATATTCCCATAATACAGGTTTTTGACCTGTTCTACCATTTTCGTCAATGCTTATATCATACCCTAATTCTCCAAATTGCCAAATCATTTTAGGACCAGGAATAGAAAACAGAAAAGCACCAGCAGTTTCTTGACGAGACAATGCTGTATTGAGATTTTTTACAGAATAGTTATCCGTTTCGTTACCGTATTCTAAGTTTTTGTACATCATACGTTCTTCGTCATGACTTTCCATATAACCTAAAACAGAAGGAGTATTCCAACCTCTTTGTTTATAAGAAATCCAATCTATATTATCTCCAAAGCCCATGGTGTTTTCAGTATAACTATGATTTAAATTTCCCCAAAGCAAAATTCCATAATCAGCCAATACTTTTTCTTCGGAATTGTCGGATAAATGTTCAAAAATAACATACGGTTTGTTGTTGATGTCTGTATTCCAAACATGGTCTGTATATTCTTTTAAAATCTCAATTCTATCAGCATCGTAGGTACTAGCCCAGTTATCTTCACCTTCATAGATTGTATTTGAAAAACCTTTAGTAAAATCAAATCTAAATCCATCAATTTTATATTCGTTCATCCAATAGCTAAGTACATCTTTAAAAAAAGCTTTTGTATAGGTGCTGGTATGATTAAAGTCGTAACCCCAATGAGCAGAAGTATTATCTATTAAATTATGATTTTCATTGTACCATGGATTGTCTTCGGCAGGTTTACTAGTGTTTTCATTCCAGTACATTTGTAACAATGGAGATTGACTGTATGAATGATTGAATACTACATCGGACAATACTGCAATTCCTCGTATATGACATTCGTCGATGAAATTTTTAAAATCGTTTTTAGTTCCATATGCCTTGTCTAAAGCTAAATAGAATGAGGGATTATAACCCCAGCTATCATTGCCTTCAAATTCATTAACGGGCATCAATTCTATGGCGTTAATGCCTAGTTCTTTTAAATAATCTAGATGTGTTATTGCTTCGTTAAAAGAACTTTTTTCTGTAAAATCACGTATATGCATTTCATAAATAACCAAGTTGTCTTGATTTGGTCTAACAAATGTTGATGTAGACCAAGCGTAAGGTTCTTCAGCTATTTTAAAGCTAGATACGTTTCCAGTAGTAAAGCCAGTGGGATAGGGTTTTAAATCGGGGTAAGTAATATTGTTTATATAAATGTCATTATTAGGGTCTAATATCTTTTCGGAATAAGGGTCTGCAATTTTTATTTGATAGTCTATATAATATTGATACGCGTATTCCTCTGAGCTATCTAAGTTATAAAGTGTAATCCAAAAGTAGTCACCATCCTTATGCATTAAATAATTTTCGTCGATAGTCCAGTTATTAAAGTCGCCTAAAAGAACGATGTCTGATTTGTTTGGTGCTAATAAAACAAAAGTAACTTCATCATTTTCAATGGTGATACCACTTTTTTCGTTATTAGGTCTAGCAATGTTTTGAGTTGTTGTTTTTATAAAAATATTTAACGAGGTAGTTTTTGTTTCTTCTCCATTAATGGCAATAGCTTTTATGGTGTGGTTTCCTGTTGTTATAAAAGAATAATCGGCACTAATTGAACTAGTGTTTGTTAGTTTTGAAATTGATATATCATCAATTAAAATCTCTAGGTCTGCGGCTACAGTTGTTTCCGCAGTAAATGTTATATTTTGATTTTTTTCAAAAGCACTTCCTTCTGTAGGGTAGGAAAAAACGATGTTTAATTTATCGTCGTAAATTGGAATAAATATATCTGATCCGTTTTGTAGACTTCCATCAGTAGATCTGATAACGATAGAGATTTCAGTAATCGTTTTATTTGTTTCGACAGTATAAAAAGTATGAATATTAGGTGATATTTTTAATCGATATAAGTTGGAATTGCTGTCATCTCTGGTGAATTTTGGTTGGGTGGTATTGTCGTTCCATGTTCCAATTACATATTGCCATTGTTCACTATCAATTGTAACACTAGTATGAGCATATATATCACCTGTATAATCTGCTAGTGGAGTAGAGCTTGCATCAAAAACTAAAGTAATTTCGCTGTTAATAGTTGGTATTAACGGGCTAGTTGTAATTTGACTAAAAAATATATTTGGGATTGCTAAAATGAAAATGAGTAGTAGTTTTTTCATAGAAAAGTCACTTTTATATTTGTAGATAGTGATGTGTATCACTGCTGAATAGTTGTTTCAGATAAATAATATGTTTATTTGGTATAAGATACACCTCAAGAACTTCTCAAGAGATGTATCTGTATTATAGTAATTATATTAAAACTATTATTCTGGTTGAATAATAGTTGTATTCTTTTTATTGTTTTGTAAGCGTATAGGTAGGAGTGTTTGGGTTAGAAAAGTCCAATGTAAAATCATAAACCCCTGCTGTAACAAGAATATTGTTGTTGTCATCACCATCTAAAATTCCATCTAAAGTTGCATCACCGTAGCTTAGGCTCCAATCATCATTTGTGCGGAACTTAATTTGTCCGTCAGTTAAGACCATATCATTCAAATACCAAACACCTTCTTGACTAAAATCTAAATTAAATTTTGTATCTGGTCCATCCCATTGATTTGGTGTTGCATCTCCTACAATTCCCCAAACATCAATAGCCTCAATAGAATATTCAAGAGTGTTTGTGTTTACAGTTACTAGATAATTTCCTGCAGTTACAGCAATATCGTTATCAGAGTCCGTATCTAAAATACCATCTAAATTAGCGTCACCATAACTAACATCCCAAGTGTTGTTTTGTCTTATTTTAATAACACCGTTAACCAAAGCTACAAGAGCCTTCCATGTGTCTGAGGTAGAGTCGTATGTCATAGCAAGGTCTGGTCCATCCCAACCATTTGCTGTTGCACTTCCTACAATTTCCCATGTGTATGCTTCTATTGAGTATGCAAGTGTTGTTTCATTGAATAAAACTTTATAAGTTCCTGCAGTTACAGCAATATCGTTATCAGAGTCTGTATCCAATATCCCATCTAAATTAGCATCTCCATAGCTTACATCCCAGGCGTTGTCTTTTCTTATTTTAATATCTCCATCTATAAAAGTTGCATAGGCAACGTATTCATTTGGAGTACCTGTTTCATAAAAAGGTATGTCTGGTCCATCCCAAGAATTTGGTGTTGCACTTCCTACAATTCCCCAGTTAGTCGATAAATCTATTTTATCTGCATAAGTTGTTAGATTGATTGTGATAATGTCAGATTCTTTTGATAATGACCCAATGGTTGCAATTATTTTTACTTGAAGATCTGTTGCTTGCTCAGCTATAATCTCGTTATTGGTAAGAAATGTATTCAATTCTTCAACTTCAAAAGTTTTTTGAGTATCGTCAGTAATTGTAGCGATAGCAAGATCGGAGTAATTAGTTAGATCCGAAGCAATTATTACTTGGTAACTTGGGTTTTCTGTATTTACTCCAAAGTCGGGTTCGTTCCAAGAAATGGTCAATGCATCTTGTCCTATGTTGTCTTTAAGTAGAACTACGGAGTCATCTGATGAGTGAACAAAAATACTAGCATCTTCTGAAGTAGTGTCTAGAATGACGTGATCGTTAATGTCGTCTGTACAAGCACCTAATAGAAGTAGGGTTGTCAACATCAACATATATGAATATATAGATTTTTTCATTGTCTTAATTTAGTAAGATTAATAATTTGGGTTTTGTTCAAGATTTGAATTTACATTGATAACATTACTAGGAATCGGATAAATATTTCTATAAGAATCTACACTTGTTCCGGAAGAAACACCCCCTTTAAAAGGCCATAGGTAAGTTGCAGTAGTAAACAAATCGTAACGTATTAAGTCTGTTCTTCTAAAACCTTCCCAGTACAACTCTCTTGCTCTTTCGTCTAAAATAAATTCTAAACTCAAATCAGCAGTAGTTATATTTCCATTACTGTTTCCGTAGGCACGTTCACGTAATTCGTTAATTTTATTAACAGCTTCACCTTCAGAACCACCAGATCCGCCTCTTTTAACAGCTTCTGCATAATTCAAATAAATTTCAGCAACTCTTATCAAAGGAATGTCTGTGTCAACATAATTTCCAGAAGAATCACTACCAGCATTTCCATTGATATCAACATTTTTAAATTTATGAATTGCATAACCATCTTCAAATGCATTAGCAATTGTTGTAATCTCGTAGTTTTGCTCGTTTACATAAAACATAGCACGGTTGTCTACCCACGATATTGGTTCGTTATTCCCATTTACTTCATCACTTTCAAATTTTGAAACTAAAGCTTTTGTAGTACGGATTCCTCCCCAACCACCATTCACACCTGAAAGTGTTGGATCCATTGTTCCACCTAAAGAAGCATGTACAATAAAAGTTGATCCTCCCCAGGTTTGAGATTGAATTCCATCAAAAGCAGCTACAAAAATATTCTCATTTTGTGCTCCGTTTGTATCATTGTCAGCTAAAAATAATTCATCATAAGCAGAACCACTTCCATTTCCATCTGACGTATTAACAGAATAGCCAGAGTTGAATACTTTAGTAGAGTAGGTTATACATTCAGTATATTTATCTTGGCCGATAAGCGTCTCTGCATTCAAATAAAGTCTAGATAATAGTGCCTGAGCAGCAGTTGCATCAACTCTTGCATATTCATTACTTCTACTAGATTTCAATAAGCTTTCTATAGCCAAAAGTTCAGATTCAACAAAAGCAAATATTTCAGTTCTATTACTTTGAAATGGTAATTCAGTTTGAATTTCTGTTAGTAGTGGAACATTGGCGTATAGATCCATTAAATTGTAATAAGTATAGGCTCTTAAAAAACGAGCTTCTGCAATAAATTCCTGTACATCAGTATCTGAAGCTAGTACCTCTGCATTTGCAATAAATGAATTGGTAAAAGAAATTTCTTGCGCCAAACGGTAATACATACCTTCGACAAAAACATTACTTGATGTCCAGTTCATTTCATGTAAATTTGGCAACCCAGGATCTTCCCATCCAATTACACCTGTGTCTGTGGTCAATTCTTGAAGATTGAAAAGCATACGTGTAAATTGAGAAGAACCTTCATCAATCCCTGTGATATCTGGATTACCAGCAGGTCCAACTTGTCCTGTTAGTGCTAATGCTGCATAAACTTTGGCTAGAGCCATTTTCGCCTCTGTTTTGTTGGAAAAAACATCTAGTTCTGTAAAACTATCTGGATCAATTGGGTCTTGGTTCAAGTCATCTAAACATGAAGTTAGAAAAATTGAAGTCAAGACACTTACGATGGTTAATTTTATATATTTTGATTTCATAATTTTGTTTTTATTAAAAATTAACATTTAATCCGGCTAAGAAAGTTTGAGGTCTAGGGTAAAGGTTATTATCAATCCCTCCTTGAATTTCAGGATCTAGTCCATCATAATCTGAAACGGTTAGTAGATTCTGAACGGTTCCATAAACTCTTATACCTAGTGTTTTAGTGATTTTTTTAGGAATTGTATATCCTAGTGTAATGTTGTCAATTTTAAAGAAAGAAGCATTTTTTACATAATAATCACTTCTAAGGTTAGTGTCAGTAATTGTTGTAAACCCTGAGTTTAAGTAGTCAGTACTTAAATTGCTTAAGATATTGTTTGCAGTAGCTAAATGTTCATAACCTATGAAAGAAGAAACGTTGTCGTAAACGTAGTTTCCCAAACTAGCTCTTGTTGATATATTAAAATCCCAATTTTTGTAGTTTACAGACGAACTAAGCCCCATGGTAATGTCTGCATTTGGACTGTTACAGAAATAGCGATCTTCTTCTGTGATTTTACCATCGTTGTTTCTATCCACATAGACTCCTTCTATTGGTTTGTTATTTTCATCATAAACTTGTTCATATACAAAGAATGAAAATGCCTCTTGACCTTTTTCATGTCTTTGTATAGTGTTTCCTGTTCCTCCTGAGATTCCTCCAACATCTTGTATGTCAGGCATTCTAGTGATTTCGTTTTGGTTGAAGGCGATATTGTAATTAAGTGTCCATCTCAAATTTTCATTTTGAATAGGCACAACATTAACGGCGAATTCAATTCCGCTATTTTCCATATCACCAATGTTTGCGTCAATTCGGTTTCCAAAATTCGTAAAAGGATCAATAGTTGAGTTGGCGATCAGATCTTCAGTCTTCTTTATATAGGCATCTAAAGACCCACTAATACGCCCCTTGAATAGGCTATAATCTATACCAGCATTAAAAGTACTTCCAATTTCCCAACGTAAATCTTCATTTATTGGCTCTGGTCTATATGTTTGAGAGAAGCTATCTCCGAATTGGTAAGAAGCTCCTTGTTCACTAGCAGTATATCTAGTTAAATATTGATATGGATTAAGACCATTTACATTTCCTACTTGACCATATCCTATACGAACTTTAAGATTGTTGATAATATCTGAATCGTTTAAAAACTCTTCGTTTGTCACATTCCAGGCCAAAGCAACTGAAGGGAAATACCCCCAACGGTCATCAGGATTTAATAATGAAGAAGCATCTGCCCTAAGAGTTGCCGTTATTAAGTATTTATCTTGGTAGTTATAATTTGCTCTACCAAAAAAGGAAATTAATACATTCTTACTTTTGTCAACAGTTGAATTGTACAAGTTTTCATTGCTATCTTCAAAATAATCATATTGTTCATTGAAATTATCAAATTCAAATTTTTGGTAAGAGTAACCAAGCATCATTCCTATATTGTGATCTTTGTTTAATTCTTTTTTATAATTTAAGTAAAAATCCAGTAGACTATTCTTTGACTCATTAGAATAAGTGTCTTTCTCTCCATTATAACCAATAGTTGTGGTAGGCATTCTACGATCTGTAACGACATGACCTTCACTAGTAGAGTTGTCGGTACCTACATTTAATACAGCAGTTACGTCGGGCATAAAATGTAATTTATAATCAAATTTTATATTACCAATAAATCGATAAACATCAGAAAGGTCATTTTTTAGATTTAACAAAGCAATTGGGTTTGTTGGAGCTAAGTTGTATATGTTATCTGTTGCGGGATCAATCCAAGTAGAATATCCTCCATATTTTGAGTTTTCGTCATAAATAGCCTGCGTAGGGTCGTATCCAACGGCAGATTCAATAGAGCCTCTGTTAGCAAATCGATTCTTGATAATAGAAGTATTTGCGTTTAGTTGAATTTTTAAATGATCATCAAAAAATTGAGGAGTCAAAGAGACCTTTGCAGTAGTTCTTGTTAAGTTGTCGGTTTTTAAGACACCGTCAGTATCAGTAAATCCAACAGATACACGGTATGGTAAGTTTCCAGCGCTTCCAGAAAGACTTAAATTGCTTTCTGTATTGAATGCCGTTTGATAAATTTCATCTTGCCAATTTGTATTGCTAGCTCCTAATAGAGCAATTTGATCTGCAGTTCCTATTTCATTGATTAGAGTTCTAAATTGATTAGGGTCAAGAACAGAAACATTGTCTAATACACTAGATGATGAAAAATTTGTATTAAAACTAACTTTGAAATCTTGGCCAAGACTTCCCTTTTTAGTTGTAATCATGATAACACCATTTGCAGCTCTAGATCCAAAAATAGCTGTAGAAGAAGCATCCTTAAGAACGGTCATAGTTTCGATATCTGCTGGGTTTATTGAATTCAAGACATTTCTAGATCCTCCAATTCCACCATCATTCATTGGAACTCCATCAATAACAATCAATGGGTTTGATGTCAATGTTAATGATCCTGTTCCTCTAATTCTTATTTGTTGTCCTTCACCAGGTGCTCCACCTGCAGAGGTAATGTTTACACCAGCAACTTTACCTTGGATTAATGTTTGTGCAGAAACAACAGCACCTTTGTTAAAGTCTTTTGTTCCAACTGCTGTAACAGCACCCGTAAGGTCTTTTTTACGAGCCGTACCATAACCAACTACAATAATTTCATCTAAAGCCTCCGCGTCCTCTATTAAAGAGATGGATAAAAACTTAGTACTTGTAGCATTTTGTTCTGCCGTTTTAAATCCTATGTATGAGAAGATTAAAATATTTTCTCCTGTAGTAGAGTTTAATTCAAAATTTCCGTCAAAATCCGTAGAAGTACCTGTTGAGGTTCCTTTAATGATTATACTTACTCCGGGAAGTCCTTCTCCCGAAGATTGTTCCACTACCTTTCCTTTAATTACGTTTTGGGCGAATACACCGAAAGACATAAGGCAGAGAATTCCAATTGATAATAAATGTTTTTTATTCATATATTGATTCTTTAAATTATGTTTAGAAATTTAACAATATTTTACACTTCACTCTCCGAAAGTATATTTAAAAGTTTGCATAAAAAAACGAAAAATACACGAAAACGTTTTCGTGTTGATAACTTTTCTTACTCTAACGTTGTAGTAGTTTTTGTTTTTTTGTTACGCTTATTAATATTAACCTCGCATCTATATATCGTTAGTTTTACGCAGCATATTTTATGTTGTGATGTTTAAAATATTTGACTACCCTTTTGCAGTCATTTTGAAGTGTTTTCATGTGATTTTCTGAATTTTCCTTCATCTTTTCTTGTG